>JAYWHQ010000493.1:0-2387 GCA_043777655.1 Allobosea sp.
TCAGGCGCTTGACCGGGTCGGAAGAAACGATGAGCAATGAACTGAACAAGATCGCGGGTGCCGGACTTGGCACGCTGATGCTCGTCATGGGCATCCACATTGGTGCTGGCATCCTGTTTTCGACCAAGAAGCCGGCTGTGCCGGGCTACGACCTGCCCGGCGGCGAGCTGGTCGCTTCGGCTGGGCCGGCGGCGGCGGCGGATGAACCTCTGGTTGTGCGCCTTGCCAAGGCCGAAGTGGCCAAAGGCGAGAAGGCTGTGAATGCCTGCAAGGCCTGCCATGCCTTCGAAAAGGGCGGCGCCAACAAGATTGGCCCGGCACTCTGGGGTGTTTATGACAAAGCCAAGGCCGCAGCCGCCGGGTTTGGTTATTCTGCTGCCTCCAAGGCCAAGGCTTCGGAAATCTGGACGGCTGACAATCTCGACGCCTTCCTGAAGAACCCGAAGGCCTATCTGCCCGGCACCTCCATGGCCTTTGCCGGTGTCGGCAATGCCGCCTCGCGGGCCGACATTGTGGCCTATCTCAACAGCCTGGCGGATGCGCCGAAGCCGTTGCCGAAGTAGGCCAGCGCGATACTTTCTGCACTTTCGAAAAGCCGGGCCTTGCGCCCGGTTTTTTGTTGTCGCGTTGCAATCAGATGCGCTCTGGCGCTTGCGGCGCAGCACGGTATCCTGCATCCGAATCAGGGCCGTTGACCGGGAGTTTCGCATGGGGCCGCGCATCACGCGCCGCACAGTTCTGGCAGGGAGCGCCGCAGCCCTGGCTGGCAGCACAGCCGGGCTGCGCTCGTCTTCTGTGCTGGCGCAGGCCGCCGCTGAAAGCCATGGCCTGTCCACCTTTGGCGAATTGGCGCTGCCTGCCGACTTCAAGCATTTTGCCTATGTGAACCCGAATGCGCCCAAGGGCGGCAGCATCACGCTGCAGATCAAGCGGGCCAGCGGCAACCAGAATTTCGACACGTTCAACACGCTCAACACGTTCGTGCTGAAGGGTGATGGTGCAGCTGGCATGGATGCCTGCTTCGACACACTGATGGCGGGTTCCGGCGACGAGCCGGGTTCGGTTTATGGACTGATCGCCAGCAGCGTCAGCGTCTCGGCGGACCGGCTGACCTATCGCTTCCGCTTGAGGCCAGAGGCCAAATTCCACGATGGCACACGCATCACGGCGGGTGATGTGGCCTTTTCGATCAACCTGCTGAAGGCGAAGGGCCATCCGTCCTATCGGCTGATGCTCAACGAGGTTGTCTCTGCTGTGAGCGAGGGTGATGACATCGCTGTCATCCAGCTTTCGCCCAAGCGCTCGCGCGATCTGCATCTGGTGGTGGCTGGCCTGCCGGTGTTCTCTTCCGTCTATTGGGCCAATCGCGATTTCGAGGCGTCCACGCTGGAGCCGCCTTTAGGCTCCGGCGCCTACAAGGTCGGGCGCTTCGAGCAGGGCCGTTTCATCGAGTTCGACCGCGTGGCCGACTATTGGGCCAAGGATCTGCCGGTGAATGTCGGCACCAACAATTTCGACAAGCTGCGCTACGAATATTTCCGCGACCGGCAGGTGGCGTTCGAGGCGTTCAAAAGCGGCGTCATCACCTTCCAGGAGGAGTTTACCTCGCGCATCTGGGCAACGGGCTATGATTTCCCCGCGATCAACGAGGGCCGCGTCAAACGCGAGACCCTGCCCAAGCGCGAGCCGCAGGGCTCGCAAGGCTGGTATTTCAACCTGCGCCGCGAGATGTTCGCCGACATCCGCATTCGCGAGGCCATCGGCCTGTGCTTCGATTTCGAGTGGACGAACAAGAACATCATGTTCTCGTCCTTCAACCGGATGACATCCTTCTTCGAGAATTCCGACCACAAGGCGGTCGGCCTGCCCTCACCCGAGGAGCTGAAGCTGCTGGAGCCTTTCCGGGGCCAGGTCTCGGACGAGGTCTTTGGCATGCCGTTCCTGCCGCCTGTCAGCGATGGCTCGGGCAATGATCGCGCTTTGCTGCGCCGCGCCGATGAGCTGTTCCGGGCGGCCGGCTGCAAGCGCGAAGGCACGCAGCTCAAACTGCCCGATGGCAAGCCGTTCGAGATCGAGTTTCTGGATTTTCAGGCCTCACTCCAGCCGCACACACAGCCGTTCCATGCCAATCTCAAGCGGCTGGGCATCGAGGCGCGCTCGCGCATTGTGGATGCCGCGCAATACCAGCGCCGTCTCGACGAGTTTGACTATGACATGGTCAGCCGGGCGTTGGGCGGCGCGGCCATTCCAGGCGATTCCCTGCGCATCGTTTATGGCTCGGAAGCAGCCAGGACACGCGGGTCGCGCAATTTGGGCGGCATCTCCTCGCCCGCCATCGACGCCATGATCGAGCGCATTGGCCAGGCCACGAGCTATGCCGATGTGAC
>JAYWHQ010000494.1:0-2381 GCA_043777655.1 Allobosea sp.
CGCGCCTGTCACCACTGCCACGACCAATGCCGCTGTCCAGCAGCGCACCCGTGGCGTCCAGCCCATCGAGATCGGCGCCTCACGCCCTGTGATGGCCTCGACCACGCCGTCGGCCCTGCGTTGGGCTGTCGGCCAGCCCAGCGCCCAGCAGCCGCAGGCTGTCCAGCTGTCCTCCCAGCCATCTGCACAGCCGACAGCCTATGCACCGACCCCGCCATCGCGCCCGAACGTGCTGCGTCCGCCAGCCAACGTGAACACGACCTCCTCGATTGCGCGTGCATCGGAGCCTGAAGTCGAAATCCCTGCCCCGGCAAGGACCGCTCCGGTGGCCATGCCAAAAGCGCAGACCACAACCATCGCCAAAGCCGAACCAGCAAAGGCCGAGCCGGTCAAGGCAGAGCCTGAGGCCGTGAAATCAGCAGGTATCGGCTGGGTGATCCAGCTTGGGGCTACCGATGACGAGGGCAAGGCCAAGGGCATTCTCGCCGATGCGAAGTCAAAGTCACGCGGGGTCCTCTCCGATGCGTCAGCTTTCACCGAGAAGGTGCAGAAGGGTGGCGCGACCCTGTTCCGCGCCCGCTTCGCCGGCTTTGACGACTCGAAGGACGCGCAGAATGCCTGCAACCAGCTGAAGCGCTCCGGCTTCACCTGCTTCGCCTCCCGCGCCTGACCCGCCGACATTCAGGAAAGGCCAACCCCATGTCCCTCCTTGATCCGACCAGCGACAGCCTCTTTGCCCCGTTGTCGAGCCTCGACCAGCCGCTGGGCCTGTCGCGGCGTCCAGCAGTCGCACAGGCAAGTCAGCGCGCCACGCCGCGCCTGAGCCCGCGCGAGATGATCGACCTGCTCTTCCGCCACCGCGCCAAGGCCCGGATGGCCGCACTGCCCCGCGTGCAGATCAGCCTGAGCGTCTACACGCCATCGGGCCGCCCTGCGGTGCTGATGAGCCTCTAAAAGTCGCCTTCCCCGCTCCGGCTTGAACAGCTCGCGCATTTGGCCTTCGCCTCCGCTTTTGCTAGGGCTGCGCTGCATTGCCGCGCGAGGACAGTTCCATGCCGCAGATCCAAGTCGCCAGCACCGTCAAAGCCCTGCGCAAACAGGTCGATGCCTGGCATGCAGTTGGCGAGAAGGTGGCGCTGGTGCCCACCATGGGCGCGCTGCATGAAGGCCATATCGAGCTGGTGAAGCTGGCGCGCCGCAAGGCAAAGCGGGTCGTGGTGTCGATTTTCGTCAACCCGACGCAGTTTGCCCCGCACGAGGACTATACCAAATACCCGCGCACCTTCCCGCGTGACAGCGAGATGCTGACGGCAGCCAAGGCCGATCTCATCTTCGCGCCCACTGTGCCGGAAATGTACCCCTATGGTTTTGCGACCCGCGTGCTGCTGCTGGGACCTGCTGCTGTCGGCCTCGAAGACCGCTTCCGCCCGACGCATTTTGAAGGCGTGGCCACCATCTGCTGCAAGCTCTTCACGCAATGCCGCCCGGATTTCGCGATCTTTGGCGAGAAGGACTATCAGCAGCTCAAGGTCGTGACCCGCATGGCGGCCGATCTTGATCTCGGCCTCACCATCGTGCCCTCACCCACCATCCGCGAGGCGGACGGCGTCGCGATGTCATCGCGCAACCGTTACCTGAGCACTGAGGAGCGCGCGCTGGTGCCGACCATCCCGCGCGAGATGCAGAAGGCGGCCTCCGCCATCCGCAATGGCGTGCCGATCATGGCAGCCGTCGCTGCCGCGCAGATGGCCATTGTTCAGGCGGGATTCGAGCTGGATTATCTTGAGGTTCGACACGCGGAATCACTCGCCGTGGTCCAGTCGACGGGTGATGGCCCGCTGCGCATGATTCTGGCAGCGCGGCTGGGAAGCACGCGGCTGATTGATAATATCGCGGTGTGAGCGCGCGGACACTGTTTCACCGGCACAAACGCCGTCATGCTCGGGCTTGTCCCGAGCACCCACGTCTTGCCAATGGAAACAATCGCAGGCGTGGATGGTCGGGACAAGCCCGACCATGACGTAACGGCGCTCTCCTACAACAACCCCAGCCCGGCCAGCTCGCGGCGCATCTCTTCCGGCATGGCGCTGAAATCGCCGCCGCCTGCGCCCAGATCGCGCGGCTTGTCAGCATCCGTCAGGTAGCGCCAGCCCTGGAACGGGCGGCAGGGGCGCGGCTCTACCGGCACCACCTCGGGCTGCAGCACCAGATGGCAACGGCCAATGCCATCGACATCGGTGAAAGGGCGAATGCCGGTGATGATCTGCCGCGCGCTCACCTGCCCCTTGATGACCCAGAAGAGCGAACCCTGACCGACGATCTCGTCGATGCGCTTGGGCACCATGCGCGTCGTGTGCAGTTGCTCCTCTGGCCGGCCTAGC
>JAYWHQ010000495.1:0-2380 GCA_043777655.1 Allobosea sp.
CGTGATCGTTGCATTGGCTAATTTTTCACGGCACAGGAGCGACGCATCCAGGTCGGTGTCCCAAGGGTAGTGAGTTCATGAGTTCGCCATTTTCGCCTACCCGCGCAGGAAAGCCCGGCAAGACCGGCGAGCTTCTGCGCGTGCCAGGCATGGCGCGGCTTGAGGACGAGATGCGTGTCACAGCAGCCGAGCTGATCGACAAGGTGGCGGAAGCGCGGCTGAAAGTGTCTGCCGCACGTTACAAGATCGAGGATGAGGTGCGCGGCACAACTGACAAGCTCGCCGCAGGCATGCGACTGGCGACGGCCAAGGCCAAGCTGCGGCTCGGCGATGATGCGAAGTTCTTTGCCCGTTGGATTGACAGCCCGCTGAAGACGGGTTCGGTGACACCTTCAAGCCCGGCACTGGCGCGCGAGATGGCGAGCCATGTGGATGCCGGCCTGTCAGGCCCGGTGATCGAGATCGGCCCCGGCACCGGCCCGGTGACCGAAGCGCTTATCGCTCACGGCATTGCCGAGGAACGGCTGATTCTCGTCGAGTTCAGCCCCGAATTCTGCCTGCTGCTGCGCAAGCGCTTCCCGAAAGCCGTGGTGATCGAGGGGGACGCCTACGGCCTGCAGGCGACGCTGGCAGGCCTGCTGCCAGAACCTGCCATTGCGGTCGTTTCCAGTCTGCCGCTGTTCACCCGACCGCCGCCCGAGCGCACGGCTCTGGTCGAGCAGGCCTTCAAGATGATGCACACGGGCTCGCCCTTCATCCAGTTCACCTACTCGCTGGTTTCGCCCGTGCCGCGCAAGGGCATGAACCTCAAGACGACCGTTTCGGACTGGGTGCTGCGCAACATTCCGCCCGCACGCGTCTGGACCTATCGGCGCCAGACTCGGGCCTGACTGCCTGCTTCTGCAGAAGCGGGTTCACATGAAAAAAATGTGTCGAAAATCTTGCATTTTTGCAAATTGATTTGCCGACATGGCGTCCTTTCTTTGCGCATCAGGCGGCCTATATGCACAGGGCAAGTTCAGTTCAAAACCCCAACCCGCATCGAGGTCAAAGTGGCTCATCCGAAAATTCTTGTCATGTCCGGTTCCAGCCGCGACGGTTCCGTCAACATGATGCTGGCGACGATCGCCGCTGAACGACTGACCGCGCTGGGCGCGGACGTCCGTCACGTCTCGCTCAAGGATTTCGTGCTGCCGCTGGTCGATGCCACGGGCTTCGGCAATGCGCCTGCCCTGGCAACGCAATTGGCCGAGCTGGTTCTGGCGCAGGACGGCCTCTTTCTCGTCAGCCCTGAGTACAATGCAGGTTATGCGCCAGCACTCAAGAATGCACTGGACTGGATCAGCGTTGCCAAGCCGGGCGCGCCGGGCACGACGCTTTCCGGCAAGGTTGTCGCGCTGGGCGGCGCCTCGCCGGGCGCCATGGGCGGCTATCGCGGCCTGACGCAGTTGCGCACAGTGCTGGAGCTTGGCTTCGGTGCGACGCTGGTGCCAGAGATGGTAGCCGTCGGCAATGCCGGCACCGCTTTCAAGGATGACGGCACGCTGAGCGACGAGCGCACGGCTGGCTTCCTCGATGCAACGCTGACGAAGCTTGTCAGCATGTCGGCCAAGCTCAAGGCCTGAGCGGCCTTCTGCATTCGACCTCGGCTGCCGAATCGGTCATCACCAGCCAAGCTGCGCTGGAGATGACCGATGACCTCGCCCGAAAGCCCCAAGCATGTCGCCGACATTCGTGATCGGCTGATCGTGGCGCTCGATGTGCCCACGGTCTTTGATGCCTACCGCATCGTGGCGGAACTGGGTGACACGGCGACCTTCTACAAGATCGGTTATCGGCTGGCCTTCGGTGGCGGGCTTGACCTTGCCCGCCAGCTGATCGGCGAAGGCAAGCAGGTCTTCCTCGATCTCAAACTCCACGACATCGGCAACACGGTGACCGAAGGCGTCGAGGCCATCACCAAGCTGGGCGTGACCTTTCTCAGCCTGCACGCCTATCCGCAGACGATGCGCGGCGCTGTGGAAGGGCGGGGCGATGATCCGCTGCGGCTGCTCGCCGTCACGGCACTGACCTCTTATGACGACACCGATCTGCGCGATGCGGGCTATGGCCTGGCCGTGCGTGACCTCGTGCGCCTGCGCGCCGAGCAGGCGCGAACTGCGGGCATCGATGGCATTGTCTGTTCAGCCGCCGAGACCGAGATTGTGCGCGATGTCATTGGCCGCGACATGGTGATTGTGACACCGGGCATCCGGCCAGCGGGCAGCTCCGCCGGTGACCAGAAGCGCACCTTGACCCCGCGCGAGGCGATGAAAGCCGGCGTCGACCACCTGGTGGTTGGCCGCCCCATCACGCAGGCCAAGGACCGCAAGGCGGCGGC
>JAYWHQ010000496.1:0-2380 GCA_043777655.1 Allobosea sp.
CCTTCGGGCCCCTTCTCCCGCGAGGGGAGAAGGGGAAACCTGCGCGGCTGGTGCTGTTGAAGACACAGCGCTTGCCACCGGAGCGGCTGCGGCCTTCCCTTCTCCCCCTGCGGGAGAAGGTGGCGGCGAAGCCGACGGATGAGGGGTCGCGCCACCCTTGGCTGCCGCCGCCACATCCTCGCCATCCGAGGCAATGATACCGATCAGCGCGTTGACGGCCACATCAGCTGTGCCGGCCTCGATCACGATCTTGGCCAGAATGCCTTCATCGACGGCCTCCACTTCCATGGTGGCCTTGTCGGTCTCGATCTCGGCGATGACGTCGCCGGATTTGACACGGTCACCCTCTTTCTTGAGCCACTTGGCAAGGTTGCCCTTTTCCATGGTGGGCGAGAGCGCGGGCATCAGGATGTTGACGGGCATGAGGGTCAGCCTTCGGAAGCGGGAATGGTGCCAGGCGCGGCATCAAACGGGAACAAATCGGAGAGGGGAAAAGAGATGGCATCAAACGGCACGTAGCTCACTGGCTCATCGGCCTCAGCGACGCCGACAAGCAACCATTTGCCAGCCACAAGCTGGAAGGTTTCAAGTGAGCGGGTTCTGGGATCGAGCAGCCACAGAAAGGCGACACCCGCCTCGCCATAGATGCGGCGCTTGGCATTGCGGTCAAGCATCTCGGTCGATGGCGACAGGATTTCGCAGATCCAGTCCGGCGCCAGCGTGAGGAAGGGCTCATCGGGAATGGACGGCATGCGCTCGCGCCGCCAGCCTGCCAGATCCGGCACGACGACATTGCCGCCCAGATGCAATTCCGGCTCAGACATGAATATCCAGCCGCCTGGCCCGCCCGCGCCTTTCCGGAATGGGCCGGACAGAGCTGTCCCCAGTTCGATCGCCGCCACCGCATGCTTCGGCACCGGACGCGGATGTGTTTCCAGCGCGCCCTCGATCAACTCCGCAACGACATGCGGCGGCGCGTTCAGCACATCTGCATAGGTTGCGTGTCGGGTGGCGGGTTTTGGCATGCGTGACCTTATCCGTGGCAGGGGCTTCGAGAATGTATCGCGCCTGAAATCAATCGACCTTTGCGGGATGCACCAAACGCAAATCCTTGGCACTGCTTCAAAACAGGCGTGTTCGCATCACCGATATGTCACGGCGCGGCAGGCCGCGATCACCTCGCCGACATTCGGCAAGGCGAGCTTTTCGAGATTGGCGGCGTATGGCATCGGCACATCCTTGCCGGTGACGCGAATGACGGGCGCGTCGAGATAATCGAACGCTTCTTCCATGATGCGCATGCCGATCTCGGCGGTGACGCCGGACTGCGGGAAACCTTCCTCCACCGCGACGCAACGCCCGGTCTTTTTCACCGAGGCAATGACAGTCGCCATGTCCATCGGGCGGATCGTGCGCAGGTCGACGATTTCGGCATAGATGTGCTTCTTGGCGAGCTCTTCAGCGGCCTTCAGCGCATAGGTGATGCCGATGCCGAAGGACACGATGGTGACGTCCTTGCCGGGACGGATGACCTTGGCCTTGCCGATGGGCAGCAGGAAATCATCCATCTTCGGCACAAGCGATGTCTGACCGTAGAGGATCTCGTTCTCGAGGAAGACAATCGGGTTCTCGTCGCGGATGGCAGCCTTCAGCAGGCCTTTCGCGTCAGCGGCCGAATGCGGCATCACGACCTTCAGGCCCGGAATGTTCGAGTACCAGGCGGCATAATCATGGCTGTGCTGTGCGCCGACGCGGGCAGCAGCGCCATTGGGGCCACGGAAGACAATCGGGCAACCCAATTGGCCACCTGACATGTAGAGCGTCTTGGCAGCCGAATTGATGATGTGGTCAATCGCCTGCATGGCAAAGTTGAAAGTCATGAACTCGACGATGGGGCGCAGACCTGTCATGGCCGCGCCCACAGCAATGCCGGCAAAACCATGCTCGGTGATCGGCGTGTCGATCACGCGGCGCTCGCCAAATTCCTGCAGCAGCCCCTGCGTGATCTTGTAGGCGCCCTGATATTCGGCAACTTCCTCGCCTATGACAAAGACGTCCGCGTCGCGGCGCATTTCTTCCGCCATCGCGTCGCGCAACGCCTCGCGCACTGTCGTTGGCACCATCTCGACACCGGCGGGAATTTCGCCAGTGGCGTCATAGGCATCATGGGACGTGTGGTCGATCGGCGCGGCGGCAACCGTCGCAGGCGCAGCCACGGCTTCGGCAGCCGCAGGTGCGGCAGCGGGTGCAGCCGCAGGTGCGTCGCTCACGGTTTCGCCCTCGGCGACAAGATCAAGCCCGGCGACGTGATTGCCGAGATCGAGACCGACAAGGCGACCATGGAGGTCGAGGCCGTCGACGAGGGCATCCTGGTCAAAAT
>JAYWHQ010000497.1:0-2375 GCA_043777655.1 Allobosea sp.
CGTGGCCAGTCAATCTTCAGCGGGCGCGAGCGTGTGGCCAGCCGCTCGCCGACGATCTCGGGCCAAAGAGCGACGATGCTGCGGTCGGCAAAGCCCTGCGCGGCCAGAGCCGGCGCAAGGCAGGCATCGAGCAGATCGGCAAGCGGCCGGGGCGATGCGGGAGACTTGAACGCCATGGCTGCGTTTCTGGACCGGCCAGCCCAACGGGGCAAGGCCTGACGGGAAAGGCCCTGCTATTGCGGCTCAAACGATGCGGTGACTGGCTGTGCAGGCGTGATCGCCTTCGGCATCGACATCTTGGGCGCGGCAGGCCGGGCGCTGGCGGCCTTGGGTGCCTTGCGGGTCTGGATCGTCGACGTCACGATGCCCTGGTTGGTGTCGAGATTGTAGATGTCATCGCGGAACTGCACGACGCCATCATTGCCCTGCCAGGCCGTCAGATAGACCCAGGCCACCGGCACATGCTTTTTCAGCTTGATGTCCTTGCGCTCGCCCTTGGCGATCTCGCTGTCGATGGCCTCGCGCGTCCATTCGGTGCCTTCCAGCAGCCAGGTGGCGAGATCCTTGACGCCCTGCACGCGGGCGCATCCTGAGGAGTGGAAGCGCACGTCGGAGCGGAACAGTTCTTTTTTAGGCGTGTCATGCATGTAGACCGCCTCGGTGTTCGGCATGTCGATCCTGACCTGGCCGAGCGAATTGGTCGGGCCGGGGTCCTGCCGGACGATGAAATTCGGGTTGGTCAGCGTGGCCCAGTTGATCGTCGCGGGGTCAACTTCCTGCCCGCCCGCGCCCAGAATGCGCATGTGCGACTTGGCGAGGAAGGTCTTGTCGGCCCGCATTTTCGGAATGATGTCGGCCTTCAGGATCGACATCGGCACCGTCCATGTCGGGTTCAGGTTGACCGACTGGATCTTGGCCTGAATGACCGGAGATTGCCGGTCATGGCGGCCCACCACTGCGACATGGCGCTGCACAACCTCGCCATTCTCGACTGCCTCGACGCTGGCACCGGGAATGTTGACGACGACATAGCGGCTGGCAAACTGGAAGCCATTGCCTTTCAGCCGCTCCAGCGAGGCTGTCAGCTGGTTCAGCCGCGTGCTGACGGTGATGTTGAGCGATTTCAGCGTCAGTGGGCCAACGATGCCCGTATCGGACAGGCCATGGCGCAGCTGATAGCGCTTGAGTGCGGCACTGGTTGGAGCGTCGAAGACATCGCCTGCAGCGTCTGCCGCATCAAGATCGCCGCCGATCGTCAGGCGCTTTTTCAGCGAAGCCACCAGCGGGCCAGCCGAGCCGGTTTTCAGGCCCACGGCGCTGCCGGGCAGGGACGTCCACGAGCCGCGCAGCGCGATCTCCTCGTAGGCGATCAGTGCATCCAGCGTGCGGTCATAGGTCTGGGGGCCAAAAGCCGGCTGGTTCGCCCACGCATGGCCAGCAGGTGCAGCGCAGGCCGCGACCAGCAGGGCAAACCCGGTGAAGCGGGCTTTGAACATGGGCAGACTCCAGGCACGAAACGCAACGTGACTGGAGTATCCCGCGTCATGGTCAAGGAAGCGTTAAGGCCTGAGGCAGCGGCAGAAAGGCGGCCTCAGGCGATGGTTTGGCTCACTCTGCCGCTTCGGCCAGCGGCTGCGGCGGGGTCCATTTCAGGATCGGGTTGCGCGCGGCGCGCGTCTCGTCTAGGCGGCGGCGCGGCGCGTGATAGGGCGCGCCGGTGAAGCGCTCCTTGTCACCGTCGGTGGCAGCCATGGCGAGGTCGCGCAGCGTTGCGATGAACAGATCGAGCGAAGCTTTCGATTCGGACTCGGTCGGCTCGACCAGCATGGCGCCATGGACGACCAGCGGGAAATACATCGTCATCGGGTGATAGCCCTCGTCGATCATCGCCTTGGCAAAATCGAGCGTGGTGATGCCTGTGTCCTTCAGCCAGGCGTCATCAAACAGCGCCTCGTGCATGGCCGGGTGGTCCGGATAGGGCAGGGACATCAGGTCGCAGAGTCCGGCGCGGATGTAGTTCGCGTTCAGCACGGCATCCTCTGACGCCTGCTTCATGCCATCCGCGCCATGGCTGAGCATGTAGCTGAGCGCGCGCACATACATGCCCATCTGGCCATGGAAGGCCGTCATCCGGCCAAAGGCCAGATCGCGGCGGCCAATGCGGCGCTCATGCTCGACCAGGCCCAGGCTCTTGCCGGTGAAGGTGACGAACGGAACGGGCGCATAGGGCGCCAGACGCTCCGACAGCACGACCGGGCCGGAGCCGGGTCCGCCGCCACCATGAGGTGTCGAGAAGGTCTTGTGCAGGTTGATATGCATGGCGTCGACGCCGAGATCGCCCGGCTTCGCCTTGCCAACGATGGCGTTGTAGTTGG
>JAYWHQ010000498.1:0-2375 GCA_043777655.1 Allobosea sp.
GCGGCCTTGATCTTGCCAGGCGCGCCAATGCCGAAAGCCTCCGGCGCATAGAGCGCGGCAGCCGCCACAAGCACCGCCGCCATGCCGACCAGCGAATGAAAGAACGCCACCAGCTGCGGCATCTGTGTCATCTGCACGCGACGCGCCATGAAGGCGCCGATGCCACCGCCAATGCCCAGGCCCAGCACGACCAGGAGCCAGCCGGAGAAGCCTGCAGGCGGCGAGAACAGCACGGTGGTCAGCACGGCGATGGCCATGCCGACCATGCCGAACAGGTTGCCCTGCCGCGAGGTGGTTGGGTGCGAGAGGCCCCGCAACGCCATGATGAAAAGGACGCCGGAAACGACGTAGAGCAGGGCCTGGATATTGGCAGCCATGACGATCAGCCCTTCTTCTTGTACATGGCAAGCATGCGCTCGGTGACGAGAAAGCCGCCGAAGATGTTCACTGCAGCCAGGATCAGCGCCAGAAAGCCGAACACCTTGGCCCAGAGCGGACCGTCACCCATCGCGGGTGCTGCCGAGACGCCGACGGCCAGCAATGCGCCCACCACGATCACCGAGGAGATCGCGTTGGTGACCGACATCAGCGGCGTGTGCAGGGCCGGCGTCACCGACCAGACAACGTAGTAGCCGACGAAGCAGGCCAGCGTGAACACCGCCAGCTGGAACACCAGCGGATCGATCTTGCCGCCGGTGGCGGCGCTCGCCATCACTGCCAGTTGATCGGCATATTTCTGTGCCAACTCGGAGGCCTGCTTGGCGGCGGCTGCCGCCGCGCGAGCCTGCTCAAGCGCCTGTTCCGGTGTCAGGTTGGACATGTCGGCAATCCCCTTCGTCAGCGCCAGAAAGACAGTGTCTTGAATGGCGTTCTTTTCAACCAATCAGGATTTCGGTGCGAAATTCGGATGAACCACCGCGCCGTCGCGCGTCAGGCAGGTGGCTTTCACCAGCTCATCCTCGAAATCCACGGCCAGCTTCTTGTCTTTCTTGTCGATCATCGTCTCGACGAAGGCATAGAGGTTCTTGGCGTAGAGCTGGGACGCGGTGGCAGCCAGCCTGCCCGGCACATTGAGGTGGCCGACAATCTTGACACCATTGGAGGTGATGACCGTTTCACCCGGCTTGGCCGCCTCGCAATTGCCGCCACGCTCGACCGCAAGATCGATGATGACCGAGCCAGCCTTCATGCTCGCCACCATCTCCTTGGTAATGAGCCTGGGTGCAGCGCGACCAGGGATCAGCGCCGTGGTGATGACGATATCCTGCTTGGCGATGTGGCTGGCGGTCAGTTCGGCCTGCTTGGCCTGATACTCTTTCGACATTTCCTTGGCATAGCCGCCGGACGTCTGCGCCTGCTTGAACTCGTCATCCTCGACGGCCAAAAATTTCGCGCCGAGCGACTCGACCTGTTCCTTGGTGGCGGGGCGCACATCGGTTGCCGTCACCACGGCACCCATGCGGCGCGCGGTCGCGATGGCCTGGAGGCCGGCCACACCAACACCCATGATGAACACGCGGGCCGCAGGCACGGTGCCCGCCGCCGTCATCATCATCGGCATGGCACGGCCATATTCGGCTGCTCCATCGATCACGGCGCGATAACCGGCGAGGTTCGCCTGGCTGGACAGCACATCCATCACCTGCGCCCGCGTGATGCGCGGCATGAACTCCATGGCGAAAGCAGCGACGCCGGCCTTTGCCATCGCGTCGACAGCCGCTTCGCTGCCATAAGGGTCCATGGTGGCGACAACGATGGCGCCGGATGGCAGAATCTTGATTTCGGCTTCGGAAGGGCGGCGCACCTTGAGCACGATGGCAGCCCCCTTCAGGGCGTCCTTCGCGGTCTTGGCGACCACGGCGCCTGCGGCCTCGTAATCAGCATCAGCGATGCCAGAGGACAGGCCTGCGCCTTTCTCGACCACCAGCTCGGCCCCAAGCGCGATGAACTTCTTCACCGTTTCCGGCGTGGCAGCCACCCGGGTTTCCAGGCCCTGTGTCTCGGCAAGAACGGCGATACGCATGAAATCAGTCTCCGCCGTTCAGGCTCACATCACAAGCAGGGCAAGCAGCAACACGACAAGCACAGCCGCAGGGGCGCGCCAGCCGATGCTTGTCGAGGCAATTCCAACGCCCGCAGCAACCAGCGATGCCAGCGTGCCGGCAATGGCCACGCCCCAGGCGTGCTTGGTGCCGCCAACAGCGAGCGCTGTCACCAGCGCGAGACAGGCCAGCGTGCCGACTTCCGAGAAATGGATGAAGCCCTTGTAGGTGCCCTCATGCTCGGCATAGTCCATGGCGGGGTGCCCACCAGGCGTGTTTTGCGAATGATCGGCCATGCGAATGTCCCCAGCTTGTGCCTGTATCCAGATTGGT
>JAYWHQ010000499.1:0-7978 GCA_043777655.1 Allobosea sp.
CCGGGCTTGAACGGATCGGCGGCGATGCAGCGCGCTCCGTGGCTTTCGAGGATTCGCTGTCCGGCATCACGGCGGCGCTCGCTGCAGGGTTGCCGGTCATCGGCTTGATGACCTCCGCCACGCAATCGCAATTGCTCGAAGCAGGCGTCAGCCTTGCCATCGACGATTTCGAGGATGCGCGCCTCAAGCCCTTCCTGCTGGAGCGCCTCGGGCTTTGAGCCTCAGCCCCGCGCACCGAAAATCGCGCTGCCGACGCGCACATGCGTGGCGCCCAGCTGGATGGCAGCTTCAAAATCGCTGCTCATCCCCATCGAAAGGCCTGAAAGCCCGTTGCGCCGCGCAATTTGCCCAAGCAGCGCAAAATGCGGTGAGGGTGGGTCATCGGCGGGCGGAATGCACATCAGCCCGCTGATCGTCATCCCGAACTCGGTCCGGCAACGCGCAATGAAAGCATCCGCATCATCTGGCAGCACGCCGCCCTTTTGGGGTTCGGCTCCGGTATTCACCTGCACGAACAGTTCCGGCACCCGGCCCTGCTTCTCGATCTCTCGGGCAAGCTCCTTGGCCAGGCTGTCGCGGTCGAGCGTGTGAATGGCATCAAACAGCTGCACGGCCTCGCGCGCCTTGTTCGATTGCAGCGGGCCGATCATGTGCACGCGGGCATCTGGCCAGGCTTCGCGCAAAGCGGGCCACTTGGCCTTGCTCTCCTGCACATAGTTCTCGCCGAAAATCGTCTGCCCAGCTGCCAGCATAGGTGTGATCTCGTCTGCGGGCTTGGTCTTGGACACGGCAATCAGCGCGACAGCGCCGGGAGCACGGCCAAAATCCCGTTCGGCACGGGCAACCAGCGTCTGAATGCTGGCCAGATTGGCGGCGGCATCGCTCATATTGCATCTCCGGAATCGAGCCGCGCCGTTGACCCGGCGCGCGCAATCGTGTCCTAGTCCGGCAGCGCCAAGTGCCGCAAGCTAAGTGCCGCAAGTTATTCGTTGAATCTGCCAGATGTTGCCCTGATCATGTCGTCCGAACGCTACAATTCCAAGGAATCTGAGCCGAAATGGCGCGCCGCCTGGGCCGAACGCAAACTGTTCGAAACCCGGAACGACGATCCGCGCCCGAAATATTACGTGCTCGAGATGTTTCCCTATCCCTCAGGCCGCATCCATATGGGCCATGTGCGTAATTACGCGATGGGCGACGTCGTGGCGCGCTACAAGCGGGCGCGCGGCTTCAATGTGCTGCACCCGATGGGTTGGGACGCTTTTGGCCTGCCAGCCGAGAATGCCGCCATCGAGCGCAAGATTCATCCCGGCACCTGGACATATCAGAACATCGCCACGATGAAGACGCAGCTGCAAAGCATGGGTCTTTCGCTGGACTGGAGCCGCGAGATCGCGACCTGCGATCCGCGCTACTACAAACACCAACAGAAGATGTTCAACGACTTCTGGAAGGCTGGCCTCGTCGAGCGCAAGGTGTCCAAGGTCAACTGGGACCCGGTCGATATGACCGTGCTGGCAAATGAGCAGGTCATCGACGGACGCGGCTGGCGCTCGGGCGCGCTGGTCGAGCAGAAGGAGCTGACGCAATGGTTCCTGAAAGTCGCTGACAAGTCGCAGGAACTGCTGGACGGGCTGGACACGCTTGACCGCTGGCCAGACAAGGTCAAGCTGATGCAGCGCAACTGGATCGGCCGCTCGGAAGGGCTGATGCTGCGCTGGGCGCTGGATGGTGCAACTGCGCCAGCTGCACACGACGAGCTGGAAATCTACACCACGCGGCCTGACACGCTGTTTGGCGCCTCCTTCATGGCGATTGCACCCGATCATCCTCTCGCCAAGGCAGCGGCGGCCAGCAATCCGAAATTGGCCGCATTCTGCGACGAGTGTCGCCGGATGGGGACATCCGTCGCTGTGCTGGAAACCGCCGAGAAGCTGGGCTTCGACACTGGCATCCGTGCCGTGCATCCGTTTGATCCAGACTGGAAATTGCCGGTCTATGTCGCCAATTTCGTGCTGATGGATTACGGCACCGGCGCGATTTTTGGCTGCCCGGCAGGCGACCAGCGCGACATCGAATTTGCCATGAAATACAAGCTGCCGGTGCTGCCGGTGGTGGTTCCTGTCGATGAGAGCCTGCGCGAGGCTGCACTGGCCGGCATCGCCGCAGGCAAGCCCTTCGATGGCGACGGCGTGATGGTGAATTCACGCTTTCTCGACGGGCTGACCACGGACGCCGCCTTCAAGGACATTGCCGACCGCCTGGAAGCAATGACCCTTGGCGGCAAACCGGCTGGCCAGCGCAAGGTAAACTACAAGCTGCGCGACTGGGGCATTTCACGCCAGCGCTACTGGGGCTGCCCCATACCGGTCATTCATTGCGATGCATGCGGCTCGGTTCCGGTGCCCGACGCCGACCTGCCTGTGCGCCTGCCGGATGATGTCACCTTCGACAAACCGGGCAACCCGCTCGACCATCACCCGACATGGAAGCACGTCGCTTGCCCGTCCTGCGGAAAGCCGGCACGGCGCGAAACCGACACGATGGACACGTTCGGGGATTCGTCCTGGTATTTCGCGCGCTTCACCGACCCTGCAAACGAGGCCTCGCCGACGACGTTGGGCATTGTTGATGGGCCATCCGGCTGGCTTCCGGTCAATCAATACATTGGCGGCATCGAGCACGCGATCCTGCACCTGCTCTATTCGCGCTTCTTCACCCGCGCGATGAAGATTACGGGCCATCTGTCGCAGGTTGAGGAGCCTTTCGAAGGGCTGTTCACGCAAGGCATGGTGGTCCACGAGACCTATCGCGATGCGAGCGGTGCCTGGGTGCAGCCCGCCGACATCCGCATCGAGGCCGATGCCGACGGCCGCCGCGCCTTCAAGCTGGACGGTGGCGACGAGGTCACCATCGGCGCCATCGAGAAAATGTCGAAGTCGCGCAAGAATGTCGTCGATCCCGATGACATCATCGCGAGCTTCGGCGCTGACACGGCGCGCTGGTTCATGTTGTCGGACTCGCCGCCCGAGCGCGACGTGATCTGGACAGAAGAGGGCGCGCAAGGTGCGGGCCGCTTTGTGCAGCGCGTCTGGCGGCTGGCCAATGACGTGGCAGGCCTGACCACAGCAGGCTACGCTGCCAATGATCTGGCTTCGCAGGCTGCCATGAAAGCAGCGCACAAGGCGCTGGAGAGCGCCGAGCGTCATGTCGAGGCCCTGGGCTTCAACAAGGCGATTGCAGCCATTTACACGCTGGTAAACGACCTCGAAGCCGGGCTGAAGGGCCATGCCAGCCGTCCGGCCATGATTGGCGCCACACGCATGCTGATCCAGATGTTCGCACCCATGATGCCGCATCTGGCCGAGGAATGCTGGCAGGCGCTGGACCAGCCAGGTCTGGCCGCCGAGGCGAGCTGGCCTGTGCTTGACGTCTCGCTGCTTGTCGAAAGCGAGATTACCTTGCCCGTGCAGGTCAATGGCAAGAAGCGTGGTGACGTGACGGTGGCGGCTGATGCAGACATCACCTCGATCGAATCCATTGTGCGAACCCTTGACGCCGTGCTGCGCGCAGCGGAAGGAAAGCCCATCCGCAAGATCATTGTTGTCCCCGGGAGGATCGTCAATGTCGTCATCTGAGCAGGGTCCACAAGACATGCAGGTCCGTCCGAACCGCCGTTTGCTTCTGGCGGTTGCTGGAATGGCAGCTCTGTCGCTCGGTGGCTGCTTCCGGCCGCTATATGGCGAGGGAACAGCCAGCCTCACTGGTGGCAGTGTCAGGACAAGCCTCACGAACATCGAGGTTGCCCCTATCCCTGACAGGACGGGGCACTATCTGCGAAACGATCTGGCCTTCGAGCTCGACGGTTCGGGCTCTACGCAACCCAAGAGCCTGCTGCTCACCGTGCGCGTCACGGAGTCGCTTGATGTTGTGTCGGTCGATTACTCCACAGGGCGCGCCGATTCCGTTATTCTTGTCGCCAATGCGACTTGGGTCCTGACCAACAAGGCGAGTGGTCAGCAAGTAACAATGGGCACCAGCATCGCCCGCGCTTCTTATGACCGGTCCGTACAGCGCTTTGCGACCTTGCGTGCCGCGCGCGATGCGCAGATTCGCGCGGCAAAGACTTTGGCTGAGTTGATCCGCAACCGGATAGCGGCCAATCTCGTCGCTGGCGGCTGATGGTCGCCATCAAGGCCCATGAGGCTGACAGGGCACTGGCACGACCGGACCCTGCCTGGCGGCTGTTTCTTTTTTATGGACCTGACACTGGCCTTGTACAGGAACGCAGCGCCAGGCTGGCCCAGGTCTCTGTCAGTGATCCAGCGGATCCTTTCCAGCTTGTTCGCATGGATGGCGACGAACTGGGCAGTGATCCATTGCGTCTGGTCGATGAGGCCAACACCATCGGGCTTTTTGGCGGATCACGCGCCATTCGCGTCACGGCCACGTCCCGATCTCTGGTCAGCGCAGCCGAACTCCTGATTGCCACGCCGCCCGTCGATGCCATCGTGATCATCGAGGCAGGCGATCTCCAGCGCGCGAACCCGCTCAGGCTTGCTGTCGAGAAGGCCAGATCAGCGCTCGCGGTTCCATGCTACGGCGATGCCGGACGCGATCTCGGCGCGATTGTGGACGAGGCTACTCGGTCATCTGGCAGACGGATCACGCGGGAGGCGCGCGAGACGCTTCTGGGCCTTCTGGGCAATGACCGGCTGGTCTCGCGCGGCGAGATCGAAAAACTGCTGCTCTATGTTGGCAATGATCCGGAAATCACGACTGATCACGTGGCGGCCGTCATCGGTGACAGCGCGTCCCGCGAACTCGACACGCTGGTCGATGCCGTGTTTTCCGGCCAGATCGGCGCTCTGGATCTGGCACTTGTCAAGATTTTTGCAGAAGGACTGGATGTAGGCGTACTGCTTGGCGCCGTGTTGCGTTACGTGCTCGGCCTGACGCGCGCCCGGCTGGCACTGGACAGTGGCAAGGCAGCACGTGAATCCATCGCCCAGATGCGCTTGCCATATCCCCGCATGGCGGTGGCCGAGACGGCCCTGCGGAACTGGTCGCTGGTGCGCCTGACAGAGGCGACAGCACAGCTGGGCTCGGCCATGGCGGCCACGCGCCGCGAAAGTGATCTTGGCCGCGCACTGGCAGCCCGCACGCTCTGGACACTCGCCAGGATGACGCCGAAAGCGCGCCCATAATGCATGCCGTTCTCAGATGAGGCATAGCCTGAGTTTTCCAGGCAACCTGCACACCGGAATGGCCAGAAACAACGACGGGCTCGCCAGGCTCCCACCGCGTGGCCCGGCGATGGCGGTTGTTGCATGTCGGATCAGGGGCCTGAGCCTGGGAATGAGTTGCCTGATCGGTCGGAGCGCCGGGGCCTGCCTGCTGCAGAAGCTGCGGATGCTGCCTGTCAGGTCAGACAGGTACATCGGGCTTTGGGTGACTGAATTCGTGACAAAGACGACGGGACGGCTGGCTGCCACGGTGCCGGAGGGCTGTATCTGGTCGATCCGGAACCGGAGCTGATGCGCTCGATCAGGCTTTCGGACAATCAGGCGCGAATGGCCTTGTCCAATGCCTGTACAAAGCGGCTAAAGTACGCTGCTTCATAGTGAAAGCCAGTCAAGCCCCAGCGATTGCGCACGTCTGCTCGTGTGCCCTGCATGATATTGATTATATTTTTGTCAGGGATGATACCATCGGCCGCTGATACAAGGAGCCGGATCATCATGTTGATGCTGTCGTTTTTGCTGCGCGTGGCGGCATCAAACTCGCAAACCTTGCCATCATTATCCAGATACCAAGGTGTACACTCTGCCTGATGGATATAGACATTGCCGGAACCGACAATCGCAGTCAGATCCGCATAGAACCGACGCGCCAGTTCGCGCATGCGCGACAGCAGTTCCTGCGAAAATTTGGGCGTGTCGACAAAACCCTGGTTGAAAACTCCGCGCCAAAGGCCGGCACTGTACATTTCCCAGGTTTTTGAAACGACCAGATCACCTTTGCAGAATACATCGAAACGTTCGTCGATAAAATCCAGCACCACGATCTCCGGGGCTGCTGTTGACAGTTCGGCCAGGACAGTTTTCTCGAAATCGGCACGAAAGCAACGCCGGAGAAAGGGTGAGGGCTGCTTGGACACGGCATCTTCATCAATCTGAACTGGCTGCGAATAAATCGACAATATGCTGGTTCGTGCCAGATAATACGTGACTTCAAAATGTTCGCCGCCAACAAACGCGTCGCGCGTGACACAGCTTCCAATAATGCCGACTGACCTTTTGGGGTTATTCATCGAATATGTTGCTTTCGATTTTGTCGGCTAACCGGTTGAAGAATGGTATCATTACGGCGTCTTCAAAACGCGCGTCGAGTGTGTAACAAATGGTAATTAAAAAAATCGTATTTGTCTAACCTCCAATGAACTTTGCCATTTATCGAGATCAATAACCATCTGAGGGCGCATGGTTCGTACTTGACAGATCGAGCCAGCATAGGAATGAGCTGGATGATTGCGTACAGATAACATTCGCTCGGTTCGGCGTTTTACGGCCATCACCAAAACCATCTTACAGTTTAGTTCGGCGCGTATCGCAGACATAAATGATTCATGGCTCCTGAAAAGAGACATGGTTGCGCTGACGCTGATTTGGACACTTTGGACATCTCGGGGATTAGTGTTTTTATTCAAAATTGCGGCATTTTGCTAGCTGATACCGCGTCGCACAGCCAAGCATTTCGGACTCTCTTGGTGAGGCCGCACCTTGTGACGGATTGCCTCTGCCGTCATGGCACTTCCCAGCAGAAACTGATCCGTGATGCATCCTTACATTCCCTTGAAAGGATTGCCCCGACAAAGCCCTGCATCAAATAATACGCGCTCCTGGGCGGTTCTCAGTCTTTCAGGCGGCGGCAAAGCCCGTCGAGCTGCTCAAGGGACTTGTACTTGATGCGCATTTCACCACCGCCAACTGGCTTGTGCTCAATGGAGACCGTCAGGCCCAGAACCTCCTCGAGCGCCCTTTCGAGTGCACGTGTATCAGGGTCCTTCTCGGTTTTCGGGCTGACTGGCATCGACTTGGTTTCGCCGCGCGCCTCGTCCTGCGCGATCTTCTCGATATCGCGCACTGAAAGACCTTGTGCGACAATGCGTGCCGCAACGTGCTCGGGGTTGGAAACAGAAAGCAGCGCCCGTGCGTGACCTGCCGAGATAGCGCCATCGGCAAGATGCTTGCGGACCGTGTCGGGCAGCTTCATCAGACGCAGCGTGTTGGCCACATGGCTGCGGCTTTTGCCGATGACCTTGCCCAGATCAGCCTGTGAATAGCCGAATTCATTGATGAGCTGCTCATAGCCGGCAGCCTCTTCCAGCGCATTCAGATCAGCGCGCTGGACGTTCTCGACAATGGCAATTTCCAGTGCCTGCTTGTCGTCAGCCTCGACCTGAACCACCGGGACATCGTGCAGGCCCGCGCGCTGCGCGGCCCGCCAGCGACGCTCACCGGCGATGATCTCGAACGCGTCGGCGAGCCCGGGGATCGCGCGCACAACGATGGGCTGGATAATGCCGCGTTCGCGGATGGAATCCGTCAACTCTTCCAGATCCACCTCGGCAAAGTTCCGACGCGGATTGCGTGCACTTGGCCGCAGGAACTCGACGGGTACGCGTCGCTGGCCGCGTGCGCGCTCGACGGCGCCAACCTCATCGTTGACATCACCAATGAGAGCAGCAAGCCCACGTCCCAGCCGTGAACGACCCTGTTCCTCAGCCATGGCTGACCTCTCTTTCTTTATCTCAAAACCAGGCTAAATCACAGAAACTGTTATCTTATGCGGCTCTCAGCAGTCGCTCGCGCTGGATAACCTCAGATGCGAGTTTCAGATAGGCCTGCGATCCAGCACACTTGAGGTCATAAAGCAGGACCGGCTTGCCGTAAGACGGCGCTTCGGACACGCGCAC
>JAYWHQ010000500.1:0-7966 GCA_043777655.1 Allobosea sp.
GTGCAGTAAACCAGCATTCGGGTTTGACTTTTGTCCCCCCCTGTGGCTTTAGACAGCCATCGCGCGGCTCAGAGATGGTCCGCGTGGTTTTTTCCGCACCCGTGATCCGTCCCTGTGACTGGATCTGTCGGCCCCGCAAGGGGTGCGAGGAGGGCGCGGTCCTCAACTCGCAATCGTCTTGAGAGGACACGCGAACATGACAAAACGCCATCAGGCGAAGTACAAGATTGACCGTCGCCTCGGTCAAAACATCTGGGGTCGCCCGAAATCCCCGGTCAACCGTCGTGAATATGGCCCCGGCCAGCACGGCCAGCGCCGCAAGGGCAAGATTTCAGACTTCGGCACGCAGCTGCGCGCCAAGCAGAAGCTCAAGGGCTATTACGGCTCGATCTCCGAGAAGCAGTTCCGCGGCTATTATGCCGAGGCCGTGCGTCTCAAGGGCGATTCGGGCGAGAACCTGGTCGGTCTGCTCGAGCGTCGTCTGGATGCGGTGATCTACCGCGCCAAGTTCGTCGCCACCGTGTTTGCCGCCCGCCAGTTCGTCAACCACGGCCACATCACGGTCAATGGTCGCCGCGTCAACGTGCCGAGCTATCTCGTCAAGGCTGGCGATGTCGTCGCTGTCAAGGAAGCCTCCCGCCAGCTGCTGATCGTGCTCGAAGCCGTGGCCCTCGCCGAGCGCGATGTGCCGGACTATGTCGAAGCCGACCATGGCAAGATGACCGCCAAGTTCACCCGCATCCCGACGCTGACGGACATTCCCTATGCCGTGCAGATGGAACCAAACCTGGTGATCGAGTTTTATTCGCGCTGATCTTTCCGTCAGCCAACCAGATACGGAAAAGCCGCCCGGTTGGGCGGCTTTTTTTGTATTTCAGGGCAAGAGTGGCGTGGTCAGCCGCGACGGCCTTCGCCGTCACCGTGGCCCCGACCATGTCCGCCGCGATGTCCGCCACCATGGCGACCTTCGCCCATCGTGCGGCGAACCGCCTTCTGCACGGTCTGCTTCTGGTCAGCGTTGAGTGTGGCCCAGAGCGGCTGCACGGTCGTTGACAACTCGCGCAGCCGGCCAGCCTGTGCGGCCTGGCGCTCGGCCATCAGTTCCATGCGCTTGGGCAATTCGGCATCGCGGAACTGGCCGCGCATGGCCTGCATGTTGGTGCGACGGTCCGCCATGTTGCGGCGGATCATGGCTTCGACAGGCTGCCAGAGCAGCGCCTGCTCCGGTGTCAGCTTCAGATCACCGCGCAGGCTGTTCAGCCGGTCGTCGAAGCGCTTTTCCATGCGTTGCATGCGCTCGGGGCTCGGTCCGTCACGGCCACCGAAAGGGCCGGATTGGGCAATGGCGTGGCCGGCACCAAGGGCGATGACGGCGGCAGCAGCGACAAGTGCAAGACGTTTCATGAATGGGATTCTCCTGGTTCGGGTTCCGCACCACCGGGTCTCGAAACCGCGGTGCAGATGGCCCTTTCTGCCAGCCCCGACATCTCAATCGGGTGGCCCGCAAATGACAGATGCGTAATGTTGATCCTGTCGGTCTTTGCCCCGGCCCGGACCTGTTGATGGAAATCAAGGCTGACCGTAACGCCACGCCATGCTATCTGCGCGCCATGTCCACAGATGCATTTCTTGATCGCTTCGGCGCGCTGTCCGAAACCCGACCCGACCCGATGCGCTCGGCCCAGCAATCCCTGCGCTCGAGCTTGCCGAAGCGCTTTTACGAGCGGGCACATGTCATTGCCGATGGCGCCATGTTCCATGTCGCGCTTGACGGCCGCAAAACCAAGACACCCGCCCGCAACGCGCTTGCCTTGCCCGCGCAGGCGGCAGCCGAGGCCATGGCAGCCGAATGGGAGGCGCAAATCGAGGTGATCGATCCTGCCACCATGCCCCTCACCCGGCTGACCAATTCGGCAATCGACGGCGTGGCCTCTGCCATTGATGCCGTACGGGACGAAATGCGCCGCTATGGCGCGTCCGATTCAATCTGCTACCGCGCGGATGCACCCGACAATCTGGTCACACAGCAAAGCGCAGTGCTGGATCCGGTGCTGGACTGGTGCGCCACCAGGCTGGGGGTCACGCTCATGACAGCCACTGGCATCACCTATGTGCAGCAGAGCGACACGGCGCTGGCGGGCATTGCGGTCGCGGTCGATGCCATCCCTGCCCCCTTTGCGCTGGCCGCAACCCACAGCATCATGACGCTGACAGGTTCAGTCATTCTGGCGCTGGCTCTGCAGCAGGGCCATCTCGATGCGAATGCAGTCTGGGATGCCGCACACCTGGACGAAACCTATCAGGCCAGCGTCTGGGGCCAGGATGATGAGGCCATTTTCCGCCAGACCAACCGCCGCCGAGATTTCGACGCGGCGGTGACGCTGCTGAAATGCCTGTGAAAACATTCGCTTGATTGAAAAATCTCGCCAGGATTTATCCCCGGTTTGACAAATTCGCCATAATCATATTCGCTTCCCCTACGGCACTCAAGAAATCGGGTGTCTTTGCGTGAGGTGAGTCATGGAATCTCCCGACAAGCGCCGCGTCGACTATGGCCAGCTGCATCCCCTGATGCGCGACAAGGTCAAGTTGATCCTGAAGAAACTGAATGCCGATGGCCATCCGTTCGAACTGTTCGAGGCTTACCGGACACCGGCCCGCCAAAGGCATCTCTATGAAATCGGTCGAACGCGCGAGCTGTCGCGCGGGAAGGTGACCAACGCCAGACCTTGGCAGTCGTTCCACCAATATGGCCTTGCCGTCGACATCGTCCTGAAGCTCAAGAGTGGCTGGTCATGGGACACATCGGGCAAGAACGCCGCAGGCTGGGCTCTTTTGCAGAAATACGGCGCACAAGCGGGCCTGCGCCCGGTCAGCTGGGAAAAGCCGCACCTCGAATGGGCTGGCGGCGAAATCGAGGACCTGATCGCCGGTCGCTATCCTGATGGTGGTGATGACAGCTGGGCCGACAATCTCGAAGCAGTCATGGCGGGCTGGCGCGCCAATACAGGCGAGTTGAGATCGCCACCGGAACCAGTGGGGATCGTTTCGCGCCCCGCGCTCGGACCGGACGCGCCGCCCGACGCACCAGTGGCGGCGGCAAGCCAGGCGGCAGCCCAGCAGGCGACTGTGCTTGCGCTGCCTCCGCCCATCGATGCGAGCGCAGGACGCCAGCGCTTCGAGCGCGCACAGCTCGCGATCAAGGAATACGAAGGCAAGTTCAGCAACGACCCTGATGATCCCGGCGGGCCAACCAATTTCGGTATCACGCATCGCACGCTGGCGGCATGGCGTGGTGTGGCCTTCGTCAGTGCACCCCAAGTCAGGGACATGCCCTATAGTGAGGCGCTGGATATCTATTTCGCCCGCTACTGGTCGGTGATGCGCTGCAGCGACCTGCCCGGCCCGATGGCGCTGGCGGTCTACAACATTGGCGTCCATTGCGGCACAGGCACATCCGCCAACTATCTGCAGCGCGCTCTGAACAGCGGTGGTGCCGGCCTTAAAATCGATGGCGACATCGGCCCGGCAACGCTGACAGCTGTTTCAGCCTGCGAACAGCGTCAGGTCACGCGAGAGCTGATCGATCTCTATATGACCCGCCTGCGCGGTCATCCGAAATGGTCGAAATACGGCGACGGCTTCACCAATCGCGTTGCGAAGCTGCGCAAGGCGGTCGATGGCTGGTTTGATGAGACTGACGCCGTCGCGCAATCCGTGCCTGTGCCAGCATCGACACAGCCTCAGATCGAACTCTCCACCAAGTCCGTTTCGCAACCGCCCGCAACCCAAGCAGGACAAGCGACCATGCCTGAAACAAGCACTGCCCCGGCACCGCTGACACCGATCAACGCAGCACTCGGAGAAACCGTCGGCCGCTGGCTCGATGGTCGAAAAACAGGTCTGGGCATCATGGGAACCCTGCTGATCCAGATCCTGCAAACCTCAGGCGTGGCTGCCGGCGCAGCTGGTGGCCCGCTTGGCATGCTTCCTCCAGTGCTCGGAGCCACCATTCCCTATGCCCAGCCCATCCTGCTTGCGCTGCTCGCCTGGGGCGGCCTCGGCAAGGTCGACAAGTGGGTCAACGGGATCTCGCAAGCTGGCGGCACAAAGCCTGTCACGTAACATTTCCGGGGCATCGGCTTTGCCGGGCCTGATCCCGCAGGGCGCAACTGAGGCCTGCATGAACTGACCCGAGGCAGCTTAGCGCCATCTCGGGTCGCAGGCACCCATCCGGCTCATCCTTCCGTTCACATGGACAGCCTGCGCGCCGCGCCGTAACTAGGCGGCAAGCTCAGGTCCGCAGCGGGAGACATCGCCATGAAAGACATTCTTGAACAGCTGGAAGCCCGCCGAGGCTCGGCACGCCTGGGCGGCGGCGAAAAGCGCATCGAGGCTCAGCACCGCAAAGGCAAGCTGACGGCGCGTGAACGCATCGAGCTGCTGCTGGACCGCGACAGCTTTGAGGAGTTCGACATGTTCGTGCAGCACCGATGCACGGATTTCGGCATGGAGAAGGCCGAGAAAATCCCAGGCGACGGCGTTGTCACCGGCTGGGGCACGGTGAATGGCCGCACGGTCTTCGTCTTTTCCAAGGATTTCACGGTGTTTGGTGGCTCGCTGTCCGAGGCCCACGCCGCCAAGATCACCAAGGTGCAGGACATGGCGCTGAAAATGCGCGCGCCCATCATCGGCCTGTTCGATGCAGGCGGCGCCCGCATTCAGGAAGGCGTCGCTGCCCTCGGTGGTTATGGCGAGGTGTTCCGCCGCAATGTCGCGGCGTCCGGCGTCATCCCGCAGATCAGCATGATCATGGGCCCCTGCGCGGGTGGCGATGTCTATTCGCCTGCCATGACCGATTTCATCTTCATGGTGCGCGACACGAGCTACATGTTCGTGACTGGGCCGGAAGTGGTGAAAACCGTCACCAACGAGACCGTGACAGCAGAAGAGCTGGGTGGTGCTCGCGTTCACACCTCGAAGTCGTCGGTAGCCGACGGCTCCTTCGAGAATGACGTGGAAGCGCTGCTGCAACTGCGCCGGTTGATCGACTTCCTGCCCGCCAACAACATGGCCGGTGTGCCGGAATGGCCGGCCATGGATGTCTCCGACCGCGTCGACATGAGTCTCGACACGCTGGTTCCGGACAATCCCAACAAACCCTACGACATGAAGGAGCTGATCGCGAAGGTTGTCGATGACGGCGATGTCTTCGAGATTCAGGAGGCCTATGCGCGCAACATCATCACGTGCTTTGCCCGGATGGAAGGGCGCACTGTCGGCATCGTCGCCAACCAGCCCATGGTCCTGGCAGGCGTGCTCGACTCGGATGCCAGCCGGAAAGCAGCGCGATTCGTCCGCTTCTGCGATGCGTTCGAAATCCCGATCATCACGCTGGTTGATGTTCCAGGCTTCCTGCCCGGCACGGCGCAGGAATATGGCGGCCTCATCAAGCACGGCGCCAAGCTGCTTTATGCCTATACCGAATGCACAGTGCCGCTGGTCACGGTCATCACCCGCAAGGCGTTTGGCGGCGCCTATGACGTGATGGCTTCAAAACACATTGGCGCTGACCTGAACTATGCCTGGCCAACAGCGCAGATTGCGGTCATGGGGGCAAAGGGTGCCGTCGAGATCATCTTCCGCGGCGGCGACACCGAGACCATCGCACGCCAGACCAAGGAATATGAGGACCGCTTCATGTCCCCCTTTGTCGCGGCCGAGCGCGGCTATATCGACGAGGTCATCATGCCCCATTCCACGCGCCGCCGCATTGCGCGCGCGCTCGCCATGCTGCGCACCAAGGAGAGCGAGCGCCCCTGGCGCAAGCACGACAACATCCCGCTGTGAACGCCCGGTCCAGCGCTCGACTGAAACGCGAGATTTTCAGGCTATCTCGCTGTTGAACAACAAAAAACCCGGCATTGCTGCCGGGTTTTTCATAATCTTGACGCAACACAGACTGTATCACGCAAACATCAAGGGATGCGCGGGCCTTGCGGCGCGCGCGTCAACCTCACTTGGCGGCCGGAATGGCCTTGGCAACCAGACCTTCGAACGGCTTGTAGGCGTCCTTGGCAAGCGAAGCGTAAAGCTCGCCCATCTTGGTTGCCTGGGCAACGAAGCCTTCGAACGAGGTCTTGGCGAACTCGGTCTGCAGCTCGATGGCCTTGTCCAGCGTCTTCACGCCAGCCAGCTTCTCGAAAGCAGCGGTGCCCTGCTCGAACGACTTCTTGGCGAAATCGGTCGACTCGACGGCGATCGCCTGCACGCCCTTGGAAGCGACGCCAAACGACTTCAGCGCTGCGTCAACGTTTTCTTTGCCGGCCTTCTGGAGACCTTCGAACTGCTGCATCATGGTGTTCACCCCGGCGCCGCTGCGCCGCCTCTGGTTGTGGGCCAAGCGGCCCGTTGATCTCGTCCAGCGGTTGCAACAAGGCTCCCTGCTTGGACAACACCCATATGCTGCAGTGCAACATGATTGTCAAGGGTGATGTTGCAATGCACCAAAATCACTTGCGCAAAGCTGCATCAGCTTAACGCCTCCGTAACCGCGTTCGCCTAGATTTGCTGACTGTGCCGGTTACGCCACGCGTGTCGGCTTGTTGCGTCAGTTGAGTTGCAGGCGGTTGAGCATGATGTTTGGTGGCGTTTTGTCGCGTGGCAGGCGGTTTTCTGTCCTTTTTGGTCTCGCAGGTGCGGTGGCTGTGGCGTTGACCGCCATGGCGAGCCCGGCAGAGGCCGCCCGCAAGAAAAAGCGGGTTGGCGGCTACAATCCGCCTTATGCAGCAATGGTGATCGACGCCAAGAGCGGGCGCACTCTCCATGCCGTCAATGAAGATGCGCTGCGCCATCCCGCTTCCGTGACCAAGGTCATGACACTCTATATGCTGTTCGAGCAGATGGAGCGCGGTCGTTTCCGGATGGATTCGCCGCTGCGTGTCTCCGCCCACGCCGCCCGCATGGCCCCTTCCAAGATCGGTTTCACCCCTGGCGAAACGATCGATGTCGAAGACGCCATCATGGCGCTCATCACCAAATCCGCCAACGACGTTGCCGCCACCGTGGCAGAGAACGTCTCCGGCTCGGAAGAGGCCTTTGCCGAAGCCATGACCCGCAAGGCGCGGTCGCTGGGCATGAACCGCACCGTGTTCCGCAATGCATCTGGCCTGCCGGACCGCGAGCAGGTGACCACAGCGCGTGATCTCACCATTCTGGCGCGTGCCATCCAGGAGCGCTTCCCGCGCTACTATGGCATGTTCTCCAAGCGCAATTTCGAATATGCCGGTCGCAACTATCGCAACCACAACAAGCTGTTGGGTCGCGTCGAGGGCGTGGATGGCATCAAGACGGGCTACACGCGCCTGTCCGGCTTCAACCTGATGACCTCGGCCAAGGCCGATAGCCGCCACATCGTCTCCATCGTGCTGGGTGGCCGCTCGGGCCGCATCCGCGACAACATCATGGCGGATCTGGTGGTGGCGCATCTGCCGCGTGCCACCACCGGCCCGCGCACGACACTGGTTGCCGAGGCACCAAGCCAGCCGCAGCCAGCACCTGTTCCGGTGGCCGCGGCCCCTGCGCCTGAAAAAGCCAGGCCAGTTGTGGTTGCTGCCGCGCCCGCGCCTGTCACCACTGCCACGACCAATGCCGCTGTCCAGCAGCGCACCCGTGGCGTCCAGCCCATCGAGATCGGCGCCTCGCGCCCTGTGATGGCCTCGACCACGCCGTCGGCACTGCGCTGGGCCGTTGGCCAGCCAAGCGCCCAGCAGCCACAGGCTGTCCAGCTGTCCTCCCAGCCATCTGCACAGCCGACAGCCTATGCTCCGACCCCGCCATCGCGCCCGAACGTGCTGCGTCCGCCAGCCAACGTGAACACGACCGCCTCGATTGCGCGTGCATCGGAGCCTGAAGTCGAAATCCCTGCCCCGGCAAGGACCGCTCCGGTGGCCATGCCAAAAGCGCA
>JAYWHQ010000501.1:0-7953 GCA_043777655.1 Allobosea sp.
GGCGCTGGAAATCGGACAGGCGGTCGCTGATGAGCCAGGGCTTGTCGCCAATGTCCTGCTTGAGATGGTCCTTGAGGTCCTTGAAACTCTGGTAGCCGATGGTCCGGCAAAAACGCCCCACCGTAGGTTCGCTGACTGAGACTTTCTCTGCAATGCTCGCAGCGGTCTCGAACGGCAGCACGCCGATCTGCGCCAGCATGAAGCTCGCGATGGCGCGGTCCGCCCGTGAAGCACTCGCGAGGCTTTCCGACAGACGTTCGCGAACCGAACCGTGCATGTGTTCTTACTCCAGCAACCGTCACATGAAAGAAATAAAACTTGCATTGAGTCAAATGATTTATGTTTTCTTGCATTGAGGGCGAGCTGGTGCTTGACTGGCCGTCCTAAGTCAGCGGCATTGTGACAGACGGGCCGCTGCCGCCTCCCTCCACGCCCATGTGATCGGCTGACTGATGCAAGTAGACGTGGTTGTTATCGGAGCGGGCATCTCGGGGGCTTCAGCGGCGTTCGAGCTTTCCACGGGTCTGTCCGTGTTGATGGTCGAGGCTGAAGCGCAGCCGGGCTATCACAGCACGGGCCGCTCGGCGGCACTCTTCACACCAAATTACGGCAATGGACTCGTGCGCGCGATCAACCGGGCGAGCGAGCCGTTCTTCTTCAAACCGCCTGAAGGCTTTGCGGCACATCCGCTTCTGACTCCACGTGGTGCGATCACGGTTGCAGGGCCGGGCGAAGAGGCCCGGCTTGAGCGTGTGTTGGCGCATTCCACGCCCGAGCACCCGGTCATGCTGATCTCGGCCCGCCGCGCGTTCGAGCTTGCGCCGCTTCTGCGGCCCGAGCGTGTGGCCGCCGCAGCCCATGAGCCCGGCGTGATGGATATTGATGTCGCGGGTCTGCATCAGGGCTACCTGCGGGGCTTCAAGCAGAAAGGCGGGCAGCTCGTCTGTGACCATCCCGTCACCCGGCTCACGCGCGCAGGAGGGCTCTGGCATGTGGAGGCAGGCGATGTCCGCATTGCTGCAACCTTCGTCGTCAATGCGGCTGGTGCCTGGGCTGACCATATCGGCGTGCTGGCCGGAGCAGAACCGATCGGCCTCACGCCGAAGCGCCGCACCGCCATTATCGTCGATGCGCCCGGTGGCATGGCAGTGAACGGCATGCCCTGCGTGGATTTCGCAGGATCGGATGCCTATCTCAAGCCCGATGGCGGGCGCATCATGGCCTCTCCCGGAGATCAGACGCCGGTTGAGCCGCATGACGTGCAGCCGGATGATTTCGAGGTTGCGGTGCTGGTGGATTGGCTGGAAACCGAGACACGGCTGAAAGTTCGCCGCCTGTCCGGCAGCTGGGCGGGCCTGCGCTCATTCGTTGCCGACGAAGCGCCCGTGGCGGGCTTCGACCCGGAGCTGGAGAACTTCTTCTGGCTGGCGGGCCAGGGCGGCTACGGCATCATGATGGCGCCTGCCTTGGCGCAGGCAACAGCGGTGTTAATTCAGCGTGGCGAAATATCGACTGCTTTGGGCGATGCCGGAGTCCTGCACGAACAGCTTTCACCGGGCCGTATTGCTAATTGCGCTGTCTTGGATATGAAGTTGAAAGACTAGGCTCCACAAAAGCCATGCTCGAACCGTTTGCTCTCCGGGCACGGCGCTCAATTTCGGCTTTCGCCAGTCTCCGCCAGATCAATGATTCTGGCACAACATGGCGCAAGCGACCCAGCCAGACAGCACAACCTGCCTTTGTTTGAATAGCGAGCCAACAGCTTCACTTCGGTTTCACCTCCGTGCCGTGCGGGTGTGTTTCGTTTGGCGTGTGGGTTGTCAGGCCAGGGGTGGTAGGCTCGCTTGCGCCGTCGACCCCGTAGAGTGCGATATGCAGTCCCCAATAGCTGACGGCGAACAGCGTGATCGTGGCAAACAGGGCCGCGGGGATTCCTGCGAGCGATCGCTTCAAAGTCGGAAGAAACCGGATCTGTCGGGTGTGGTCCGCCGCTATCGCCACAATGATGGCCATGATGAGCGCATGGCCCACCAGATCGATGCGCCCAAACGGATAAACGGCAGCATTGAAGATGATGAACAATGTGATGGCTGACAGTCGGCGGATCAGCGGCGTCCACAGCAGGCCGAAACCCATGGTGAATTCTGCGACGCCGGCCATGGGAATAAACACGTCGCGGGGCATGCCGAAGGTCAGGAAGGGCTTCTCGACCACGAGCGGATAGAACCAGTCGGGGTAGGCAAATTTTTCGAGGCTGGACCACATGAGCGCGATGGCGACGCCCCATCTGAGGGCCTCGAAGCGATGCTTGCGCCATTCCGTATTGCTCGACGCTTCAAGCACGAGATAGGCCGCGACTCCGACGCCCAGCGCCAGATAGTCGAGCAGATGAAAAATATCGTAGTCTTGCAGCGCCAAAAGCCACAAGCCGATGATGCCTGCAGCAGCCAGCGGCTGGGTCCTGCGTGAGAAGATCGCAGCGGCGATCAACAGCTGGACCCACGAGATCCATTCGTTTGGCGTCTTCAAATCTGGTGTCAAATAGACGCCGCCCACTGCAAAGATTGCGACAAAGAAGGCGCCAACCACGACACGGACGAAATCGTCGATCCGCTGCCAGAGCGGATCGGTGATCCGGTCGAGAAACAGCAGGAGGGTTTCACCGATCATGGATTTTTCCACGGCGCGAGCCAGCATGAAAAAAACGAGAACCAGACCAAGGCCCGACCAGAACCAAGGATTGGTCAGCGTCGTCATCAGCGGCTGGGGTGCTGCGCCGACGATGTAGGGCGCGAACCATTTCACATGCGCCAGCGCTGGAAGCGACGGGAGCGTGGCCAGGACAAGCGCTGCGACGCCGGGCAGGGCTATCTTGCGGATGGCACGGGCGAAGCCCGTCGTCCCGGCGGCAAGTGGCAGGTGTTCATTGCGAGACATCGGGTCGTCCTTTCAGGACACGCGCGTCGGCCGCCGATGCCTTGGGGTTCGAATTGCGAAACTGGCTTCGTGCATTGCCGGGGATCACTGTCGTCCCCGCTTGGCCGCCGAGAATCGCCAGCGCATCCTCGAGCCGCCCGATGCCCGCCCGGCGGCCTTCAGACATGGCGAAACGCTTCGCTGCCTCGATCTTCGGCCCCATGGACCCTTTGGCGAAATCATCGGCATTCAGGTTCGCCGCGCCGATGCTGGCGATCGCGCGCGCATCGGGCTCTCCGAAATTCGCATAGACCGCATCGACATCCGTCAGCAGCAGCAGCACGTCCGCCTTCAACTGCTCGGCCAGAAGGCCGCTGGCGCGGTCCTTGTCGATGACGGCCTCCACGCCGACAAGGCTGCCATCCTTCTGCGCGACCACGGGTATGCCACCGCCGCCGGTGCAGATGACGATCACGCCACGCTCAACCAGCATGGCAATGACCCTGAGCTCGAAGATTTCCAGCGGGGCAGGGGAGGGCACCACCCTGCGCCACCGGTTGCCATCGGGGGCGAACGTCCAGCCGCGATGCGCCGTGGTGTGTTCGGCGGTCAATTCGTCGACTGTCGCACCGATTGGCTTGGTGGGATGCTGAAATGCCGGGTCATTCGCGTCAACACGCACCTGCGTCAGCAAGGTCGCGATCATGGCGCTGTCCGGCAGCAGGTTGCCGAGTTCCTGCTCGATCATGTAGCCGATCATCCCCTCGGTCTGTGCGCCGAGCAGATCCAGCGGATGGACGCCATCTGGCGGTCCGGCGGCGGCTTGCAGGGCCAGCAGGCCGACCTGTGGCCCGTTGCCATGGGTCACCACGATCTGGTGGCCAGCATCGATCAGTGCAGCGAGCGATTTGGCCGCATGGCGGACGTTGATGCGCTGTTGTTCTGCCGTCTTCGGCTCGCCACGTTTCAGGAGCGCGTTTCCGCCAAGGGCTACGACGATTTTCATGGGCTTCACCCGGCAAGCGTGGCGACAAGGATCGCCTTGATCGTGTGCATGCGGTTCTCGGCCTGATCGAAAACAATGGAGGCTGCGGACTCGAAGACCTCGTCGGTGACCTCCATGCAGTCGATTCCAAAGCGCGTCCTGATATCCGCACCGACCTCGGTATCCGCATTGTGGAAGGCAGGCAGGCAATGCATGAACTTGGTATAGGGGTTGCCGCTGGCCGCCATCACCTCACCGGTAACCCGGAAGGGCGTCAGCGCTTCGATGCGCTTGCCCCAGGCTGTTTCGTCAGCGCCCATGGACAGCCAGACATCGCTGTAGATGAAGTCAGCGCCCCTGACGGCGTCGTTCACATTGTCCGTCACTGTCAGACTTCCACCGGTCAGCCTGCCTGTCGCATTGCACTGCGAAATGAACCCGTCGTCCGGCCACAGGCTGCGTGGCGATGCGATCCGCATGTCGATGCCGACCTTCGCTGCGCCAATCGCCAGCGTATGGGCGACATTGTCTTTGCCGTCGCCAAGAAAGGCCAGTGTGCAATCCGACAGGTGCTTGTGAGTGAATTCGCGCATGGTCATGAAATCGGCCAGCACTTGCGTGGGATGCGCTTCGTTCGTCAGGCCGTTATAGACAGGAACACCTGCGAACTTGGCCAGCTCATCGGCAATGCTCTGGCCGAAGCCGCGATACTCGATGGCATCGTACATGCGGCCCAGCACGCGAGCGGTGTCCTTCATGCTCTCTTTGTGCCCGATATGGCTGCCGCCGGGCCCGAGATAGGTGACATGTGCGCCCTGATCGTAGGCCGCGACCTCGAAGCCCGTGCGAGTGCGGGTCGAGTCCTTCTCGAAAATCAAGGCGATGTTCTTTCTGAGCAGGCGCTGCTGCTCTGTGCCGGAGCGTTTCGCGATCTTCAGATCCGATGCAAGCTGCAGCAAATGGCGGATCTCGTCGGCAGAGAGCTCCTCAAGCGTCAGCAGGCTGCGTCCGCGAAGGTTCATCGGCATGTTGACTCTCCTTGCTGCTGCATCACGATGGGTCGCGGCGCACGGGGCATGACATGCAGTGGCTGCCACCGCGCCCGCGCCCAAGCTCAGAACCACCAATGGTGATGACCTCGGCACCGGCCTTGCGCAGCAGCGTGTTGGTGTAGACGTTGCGGTCATACGCAATGACCACGCCCGGCTCGATGGCGAGGAGATTGTTGCCATCATCCCACTGTTCACGTTCGGCCTCATAGGCGTCGCCGCCAGTCACAACAACGCGCAGCTTCTTGAGGCCGAGCGCCTGCTGGATGACGGCCAGAAACGGCTCTTCCTCTCGGGTGATGTCGAGTGTTGCAGGCGTGTTTCCGGGCCGGAGAGAAAACGTCCGGATGCGGTCCACGACCGGTGGAAACGAGGTGACAAGGTCGCGGTCAACGAAGGTGAAGATGGTGTCGAGATGCATGAAGGACCGGTCGCGCGGCATCAGCGCCGCAATGATGCGGGTGGCGGCGCCCTTCGAGAAAAGCTGGAGCGCCAGCGCCGAAACCGCCTGCGGCGTCGTGCGCTCGCCCATGCCGATCAGCACGGTGCCGTCCGCCAGCGGCATCACATCACCGCCTTCAAGGGTCTGGATGCCCGGATCAGTGTCGGCGATGCCTGTCCACGTCTCAAAATCGGCCTGAGCAAAGCGCGGGTGAAACTGGTAGACGGCGGCCACGTTCGCCGCCTCGGGACGGCGCGCGGGCCAGTACATCGCGTTGATCGAGACACCGCCATAAATCCAGCACGAGGTGTCGCGGGTGAACAGCTGGTTGGGCAAGGGCGGCAGGATGAAGTCCTGCGGCTCCATCGCCATTCCGCCAAGACCCGCAGGCGCAAACGGCAATTCTGCGCGTGCAACGCCGCCAATGAGAAACCGGCCGAGCGCTGGCGCAGGCATCGCGTCGAGCCAGCCACGCAGTTCGCCCACCATGTCGCCGCCAACAGATGCTGCGTTGATGCGCCGATCCAGCAGCCATTTGCGGGCTTCCGGAATGGCCAGCGTCTCGGCCAGCATCGTGCCGAAGTCGAGCACCGTGACGGTGCGTTCCTTCAGAGCGTCGACGAATGCATCATGCTCCTGCCGGGCCTTCTTGACCCACAGGACATCGTCGAACAGCAGCGCCTTGCAATTGTCCGGCGTCAGCCTCTGCAGGCTGAGATCAGGCCGGTGGACCATGACCTCGCGGAGCCGCCCGATTTCAGAATGGACACCGGGCTGATCGACGACAGCTGATCTTGCGCCTGCGTCACGGATGTTCATGGCTTGCTTTGTCATGTGGTCACCGTCGGCGGACTGCCAGCCAGGGGGCTGATGGCCCCAGTCCAGAGGAGCCAGCCGGCTGCGCAAGCAGCGCATAAGAGAGCAACTGCGAGCGCGCCTTCGAACACGGTGAAGGTTTTTGCGCCGGTTTCTCGCCTCGCAATCACGTAAAAGACGATTCCGGGCACGTAGAGCATGGCGGCCATGAAAAGATATTTCGGGTCCGCCGCATAAACGAGCCAGACGCCATAGAGAGTGGCCACCGCCCCTGCCATGAGATCGCGCGTATTGGATTCCGCAGGTGCATATTCCTCGCGGCTTGCCGCCAGCTTGAGTGCATAGGCACCCGAGAAGACGTAAGGAACCAGGATGGCCACGGACGCGATCGAGAAGAGCGCCTGATACGTGCTGTTGGCGAAGCAGGTGAGGATGAGGAACGCCTGCACCAGCCCGTTGGTCACCCAGAGCGACGTCGCCGGAGACCCTTTCGCATTCTCGCCAGCGAAGAAGCGCGGCATCGTTCCGTCCTTGGCGGCGACATAGGGAACTTCTGCAGCCAACAGTGTCCAGCTCAGGAAGGCGCCCAGCACGGAGACAACGAGCGCAACGTTGATGACGATGGCCCCCCATGGGCCCACGATCTTTTCGAGCACGCCCGCCATCGACGGGTTCTTGAGCGCGGCGAGTTCCGGCTGGTTGACGATGCCAAGCGACAGCAACGACACCAGTGCATACATCGCCAGACAAGCGGCAAAACCCAACATGGTCGCGACGCCAATATCCTGTCTGCGTTCTGCGCGGGACGAATAGACGCTGGCCCCTTCGATGCCGATGAAGACCCACAGTGTCACCAGCATGGTGCTTTTCACCTGCGCCATGATCGACCCGAGGCTGGTGTTCTGAGTGCCGGAGAAATCAAGGGCGAACACATCGACCTTGAAAGCCACGACCGCGATGCCGATGAACAGGATGATCGGTGCAATCTTGGCGATGGTGGCAATGAGGTTGATGAACGCCGCCTGTTTCACGCCCGACAGCACCAGCGCATGGATCAGCCACAACACGATGGATGCGCCGAGAACAGCCTGCCACGTGTTGCCCTCGCCGAAAGCGGGGAGGAAGTACGACAAGGCGCTGAACATCACGACGAGATAGGACACATTTCCGACCCAGGCGGAAATCCAGTAGCCCCAGGCGCTGTTGAAGCCGATGAAGGGTCCGAACCCAGCCTTGGCATAGGCGTAGGGCCCGGCATTCAATCCAGGCTTTCGCCGCGACAGGCCTTGATAGACCAGCGCCAGGGCAAAAATGCCGACACCGGTGATGCCCCAGCCGATCAGGATGGCGAGCGGCCCGGCCCCCGCCGCCATGTTCTGGGGCAAGCTGAAAACACCCGAGCCCACCATCGAGCCGATGACCATCGCCGTCAGGGCGCCGAGGCGGAGCTTCTTGTTCCAGTCTGCCTGTGGGGTGGGAATGCTTTCGGAGGCTGCTGAGACTGTCGACATGAGGTCAACACCCTGCATCTGGCGATGTCACCGCAACCAGCGACGGTCGCGGTCTTTGCAGGACCGGGATGCTCACACTGGCATCCGACCCCGCCACCAGGACCCGGCGCTCGGTCGGTCTGCCGTCGAACTGCTCGTCGTCCTTTACAGCATCGGCACGTGTCGGATGGACAACACCGTCCCGATGGTTGGGCGGGGCATACAACGTGTAAAGTTTCAGCGGGGTGTTGCCGG
>JAYWHQ010000502.1:0-2355 GCA_043777655.1 Allobosea sp.
GCAAAATGCAGGAGATGCCCCCAGATGAGCCGTTTTCCACGCCCCCTTGTCGCCGGAAACTGGAAGATGAACGGCACGCGCGAGACGCTGCAGGTCGCGACCGCTGTGGCAAAGGGCTATGACATCTCCCTGCAGCGCAAAGTGGAGCTGGCCATCTGCCCGCCCGCGACGCTGCTTTATGTGATGAGCGCAGCCCTCACAGGCACGCGCATCGCCAGCGGCGGGCAGGATTGCCATGCCCATGCCTCGGGTGCCTTCACTGGCGACGTGTCGGCACAAATGCTCGTCGATGCCGGTGCGACCTATGCCATTGTCGGTCATTCCGAGCGCCGGACGCTGCATGGCGAAAACAGCGAAAGCGTCAATGCCAAGGCGCTGGCGGCGCAGGCCGCGCTGCTGGTGCCGATTGTCTGCATCGGCGAGACCTTGGCGGAACGCGAGGCTGGCAAGACATTGGCTGTGGTCAAGAAGCAGCTGCGTGGCTCTGTTCCCGAAGGCTCAACAGCAGCATCGCTGGTGGTCGCTTATGAGCCCGTCTGGGCCATCGGCACAGGCAAGACGCCTTCTGTCGCGGATGTGGCCGAGGTGCATGCCTTCATCCGGGCGGAGCTTGGCAAGATCATCGGCAAGGGCGAGGCTGCCGGTGTGCGGCTGCTCTATGGCGGCTCGGTCAAGGCGTCGAACGCTGCTGAGCTGATGGCGGTGCCGCATGTCGATGGCGCGCTGGTGGGCGGGGCGAGCCTGATTGCGGCGGATTTCCTCGGGATTGCCAGCGCGATCTGAAGCTCGGCGTCTTTCCGGGGCTGCGCAGCGGAGCCCGGAACCCTCAGACGCCGCAGCTTGCACGTTGAAACCACAATCAACGGTGGCTTCGATGAGCAACTTCTCGGGTATGGGTTCCGGGCTTATCGCAGGCGATGGCCCGGAATGACGGGAGATCAAGCCAGAGCCAAACGCCACTACCCAGCCCGGCGCATGCATGCTATTGCGCCCACACATTCGCAACGCCACCTGTTACTGTAGCCGTTGTTTCCTCACGAACCCGGACTTGTCGACCTATGCAGAACGTCATCATCGTTGTTCACCTCATCATCGTCGTGTCGCTGGTCGGCGTCGTGCTGCTGCAGCGCTCGGAAGGCGGTGGCCTTGGCATGGGTTCTGGCGGTGGCGGCGGTGTCTCGGGCTTCATGACGGGCCGTGGTCAGGCCAATGCGCTGACGCGTGCAACAGCCATTCTGGCCGCTGCTTTCTTCGTGACGTCGATCACGCTGGCCGTCATTTCAAGCCAGAGCCGCACGCAGCGCTCGATCATCGATGGTGCCCCCGGCACGCCGACGACCACGGCACCGGCTGCCCCTTCGGCACCGTCGGCGCCAAGCGCAGGCGGGCAGGGCGGCATTCTCGATCAGCTGCAGCGTATGCAGGATCAGGGCGGCGCCCAGCCGCCACGCCCGGTGAACCCGCAGTAGACCAGCATAACTGGGCCAAAGCCTGAAAGGATCGGGAAACCGGTCCTTTTTTGTTGGGCATGCCCTGTGGACAAGCCTTGCATGCAGGGCTTCCCCCCAATCTGAGCATTTCCCGAATCGGTTCCTCTGGACTAGAACCTGACTCCCATGACGCGATATGTTTTTATCACTGGCGGCGTGGTCTCCTCGCTTGGAAAAGGTTTGGCCTCGGCGGCGCTTGCTGCGTTGCTACAGGCGCGTGGCTACACAGTGCGCCTGCGAAAGCTCGACCCCTATCTCAATGTCGATCCGGGCACGATGAGTCCCTATCAGCACGGCGAGGTCTTCGTCACCGATGACGGGGCCGAGACCGATCTCGATCTTGGCCATTACGAGCGCTTCACCGGGCGGCCCTGCAACAAGGGCGACAACATCACGACCGGTCGCATCTACATGGACATCCTGACCAAGGAGCGGCGCGGCGATTATCTTGGCGCCACCATTCAGGTCATTCCGCATGTGACGAATGCCATCAAGGAGTTCATCCTCGACGGCAACGAGGGCTATGATTTCACGCTGGTCGAAATCGGCGGCACAGTGGGCGACATCGAGAGCCTGCCTTTCCTCGAATCAATCCGGCAGGTCGGCCAGCAGCTGCCGCGTGGACAGGTGATCTTCCTCCACCTCACGCTGCTGCCCTACATCCCGACAGCAGGCGAATTGAAGACCAAGCCGACGCAGCATTCCGTCGCGGAATTGCGTTCCATCGGCATCCAACCCGACATTCTGCTCTGCCGCACAGACCGCGAAATCCCGCGCGAGGAGCGCCGCAAGCTCGCGCTGTTCTGCAATGTGCGCGAGACGGCCGTGATCGAGGCGCGCGATGCAGCCTCCATCTATGATGTGC
>JAYWHQ010000503.1:0-7893 GCA_043777655.1 Allobosea sp.
TCGCCACTTGAGGTTGACATGAGCGCCATTGCTGAACGCGCCGGTTTTGACGAGTCCGATGCCACCCATCGGGCCGGGCGTCGGCCATGGACGCGCCTCGATGTGACGGCGGATATCGCCGAGCTGGAGGCCGACTGGCGTGCGCTGGAAGCAACCGGTCTTGTCACGCCCTACCAGAGCTTTGACTGGGTGACACCGTATCTGCGCACCGTTGCAAAGGCCCATGGCGAGGATATCCGGCTCGTCTGCGTGCGTGACAGCCGCGACACGCTGGTGGCCATCCTGCCTCTGCACCTCACACGCCGCAACGGCGTGCGCTTCGCCGAGTTCATCGGTGGCAAGCATGCCAATTATCACATGGGGATTTACGCACCCGCATTTGCCAAGGCGCTGGATTCAGCGTCGACCGAACAGCTGCTGCGCGAAGCTGCCGTCCTGTTTGGCCAGATCGATGCTTTCGTCTTCGTCAACCAGCCGCCAGAATGGGACGGCATTGCCAACCCGATGGCGCTGCTTGCCGGCGGCCACAGCCCCAGCCGCGCCTACAAGCTGAAACTTGTGCCCGGTCAATGCGAGGCCACCCTGAACCGCTCGATGAGCAGTCATGCCCGCAAGAAGCACAAGAACAAGCGCAACCGCTTTGCTGACCATGGCACGTCCCAGATGGTCCAGGCCGACACGCCTGAGCAGGTCGACACGATCCTCGCTGACTTCCTGGCGCAGAAGGCCGCACGTTTTGCCGGCATGGGTGTGCCTGATCCCTTCGCCGATCCGGCGATCCGGACTTTCCTGCGTGAGGCTGCCCTGCCAAGACCGGATGGCCGACCGCCGGTGATCGAGCTGACAACGCTGAATGTCGAGGGCGCTTGCGTCGCGACCTATGTCGGTGCCGTGCACCGCACGCGCTTCTCCGGCATGGCCACCTCGTTCGCGATGGGCGGCGAGATTGCCAAGACAAGCCCCGGCGAAATCCTGCTGGTCGACCTCATCAAGCGCAAATGCCACAGCGGAATTGAAACATTCGATCTCGGTGTCGGTGATGCGCGCTACAAGACGACGATCTGCGACGAGAAGGACGATCTGGTCGACAGCTTTTTCGCAGTCACTGCCAAGGGCCGGGCTTATGCGCATTTCAGCCGCTGGAAGCGGGCCCTGAAGGGTGCAATCAAGCAGAACCCGACTGCCCTGAAGATTGCCCAGCGCGCCAGTGGCCTGTTGCGCGGCCGACGCCAGCAGGCGTCAGCCGAGGATTGAGATCAGGTGCTGGCCTCTGCCAGCGCAGCACCTGCCATCGCCTCGTCAGCCTCCAGCACCAGCGCAACCGGGCCCTTCATGATGTCGGTCAGGCGATAGGCCGCCTCCACCGCATGGCCATTGCCGATGTGCCCGGCAGTCACCAGTCCGGCCTGCACCAGACCGGCAAGCGGCGCGAGAAACGCGATGTCGTCGCTGGCCGAGGCCGAGACCAGAACGTGATCGTAGGTTTCCGCCAGCGCGCCCAGTGCCAGCTCGATCAGGTCCGGCGCATCAACCACGGCATCGCGACCGGCGCGACCAGCGTGGATGATGTGCAGACGCGAGCCTGCATCGCGCTGGATGATGTCCGAAAACATCGCCTCGCCCGACAGCAGCTCGGAAAATCCCGGCGCCGTGCGCGAAGTGACTTCGCTCAGATCGATCAGGATGCAGCGGCTGCGGCCAGCCAGCATGCGGCCAAGCGCGCGTGCCGAGGTCGTGGCATGATCAGTGCCCTCGAGCACGAGCAGGCGCGGCGCCAGGCCATCAGCCGCCTCGCCGACCAGCTCCGCCAACTCTGTTGCCGATCCCGCTGGATCACGTGCATCGAGCCTGAACTGGCCGACGCGGCCTGCATGCGTCAGCAGGCCTGCCACCCGCTCGCGGCGCTGGGCTGGCTGTGGCTGTGCCACGCCATCTTCGGCAACGTCTTCTTCCTTCGCAGCGAAAGCGGGCGAGCGCGGGCCCTGCGGCATGTCAGGTGCGCCTGCGCCAGACACCGAAACGGCGCGGCCGGACAGAAGCTCGCGGGCGATGACTGTGGATAGCGACACAAGGAAAGCCGCCAGCGTTGCAACCACCATCGTGGGGATTTTCTTGGGGAAAGACGGCATGATGGGTTCGATGGCGCGTGAGATCACGCGGGCATCGGCCGGTGTCGCATTCTGCGCATCGCGCGCGGTCGCCTCGCGATAGCGGCCGAGATATTGCTCAAGCTGGTCGCGCTGGGTCTTGGCTTCGCGCTCGAGCGCTCGGAGCTGAACCTCGCTCTCGTTGGCATCGGACACGTTCTTCTTCTGCCCATCGAGCACGGCCACAAGGCTCTCGACGCGTGAGCCGGCAATGCGCGCATCATTCTCCAGCGTGCGAACAGTGCGCTCGGCGGCCGAGCGGATCTGGCTTTCCAGATCGTTCAGCTGGGCATTCAGCTCCTTGATGCGCGGATGCTCTGACAGCAACGTGCGCGACTCAAGTGCCAGCTGCGTGCGCAGGTTGACACGCTGCTCGATCAGGCGCTGCACCAGCGGGTTGTTGGCGACGTCGGGAATTTCGAAGGTGCGGCCCTGGCGGATCGCATCGCGGATCAGGCGGGCCTTGGCCTGTGACTCAGCCTGTGCCGAGCGGGCCGTCGAGAGCTGGCCCGACATGTCGACCATCTGCTGCGAGGTGATGGTGGTGTTGTTGGTGCCCACCAGAAGGCCCGCACGCGAGCGGTATTCCTCGACCTTGGCCTCGGACTCCGCCAGCTTCTGGCGCAGAGGCTCGATGGTGGTGGACAGCCAGGACGAGGCGCCCCGCGCGGTGTCCTTCTTGGCGGTTTCCTGCATCTCCAGATAGGTCTGGGCGATGACATTGGCGCCCTTGGCGGCAATGGCTGGATCCTTGGAGGTGAACTCGATCGCGACAATGCGCGAGCGACCGACCGGAAAAACCAGAAGCCGGTCGAAATACTTCTCGAAAACGCGGTCTTCTGGCGACTTGTCAGCCGGATGCGCGGACAGGCCGAGCATCACCAGCAGTTTCTGTGCAGAGCTGAACAGGCCGGCACCCGGATCGAACTCGGAATTGCCCACCAGTCCAAGGCGCTTGATGGCCTCGCGCGCCAGATCGCGTGACATGATGAGCTGCACCTGGCTCTGCACCGCCTCGCTGTCGATCTGCGGGCTGCCGGCCAGATCGGTACCTGGACGGGTATAGAAGCTCTCGCGGTTCTCGAGCAGAAGCTTGGCCTCGCCCGTGTAGCGCGGCGTGATGAGGTTGACGGCAATGAAGCTGCCGACAAGCACCAGAAGCGTCGGCCCAAGGATCCACAGCTTGCGCTGCTTGATCGCGGACCAGAGGGCCGACAGATCGAGCATGTCGCCCGCCCGCCGCGAATTCGCCTCGCCATACTCTGCCTGATAACGACCAGCCATAGGAACACCCACTCAAACCAAACTGAGTGCCCATCAGAACTCATTAAGGTTATTTCCGGGTTAAGAGCGGCGCCTTTTGGAAACTGCGCGAAGATCAGGTTTTGTTAACCATGTGCGGCTAATCCTCACTCCATCTTATTAGGGTCTGCTTCACATGCTTCGGCACCTTTCCATTTTTGCAGTTGCTGCTTCGCTTGCGCTTTCAGCGTGCGCGCCGCGTGTGGCAGCGCCGGAATTCGGCTTTGACCAGCCCGAAGGTCCCTACACGCTTGCGAGCGGTGACCGGCTGCGCGTCATCGTGTTCGGGCAGGACAATCTTTCCAATGTCTATGCCGTCGATGGCTCGGGCCGCATCACCATGCCCCTGATCGGCACAGTCGATGCGCTGAACAAGACAACTCCGCAGCTTGAGCGCCAGATCGAGGGTCGCCTGCGCGGTGGCTACCTGCGCGAACCCAAGGTCAGCGTCGAGGTCGATGCCTATCGCCCGTTCTTCATGCTGGGCGAGGTCACCACGTCGGGCCAGTTTCCCTATGTGAACGGCATGACCGTGCAAACGGCAGTCGCCATTGCCGGCGGCTTCACCGCACGCGGCCAGCGCAACTATGCCGAAGTGACACGCACCATCAACGGCCAGAGCATCACCGGCTCGGTGCCTATCACATATGCCGTGCGTCCAGGTGACACCATCGTCATCAAGGAACGCTGGTTCTGATGTTTGCGTGAGGCTGCCACCACCATGGCAGTGCACCCGCCTTTCCGCCTCGCGTGAGACCGATGACAGACACACCGCTCAAGATCATCCACATCTTCCGGGCCCCGCTCGGAGGCCTGTTCCGTCATGTGCTTGACCTGGCACGCGGACAGATTGATCGCGGGCACAAGGTGGGGATTTTCTGCGACTCAACCACGATCAGCGCCCGCGCCGACGAGGTTTTCGCTGAGCTGGGCCCACATCTGGAGCTTGGGGTGACGCGCGTGCCGATGTCGCGCTATCCGAGCCTCACCGATCTCAAGGCGCAGATTGCAGCGCGTCGTTTTCGCCGCACCGTTCAGCCAGACGTGATGCATGCGCATGGCTCGAAGGGTGGTGTTTATGCCCGCATCCCGGCTCTGGCTGAAAGTGGGCGCAACTACATCACCGGCTACACGCCGCATGGCGGCAGCTTCAATTACAAGCCGGGCAGTGCCGAGCACCGCGTTTACATGGGCATCGAACGCATGCTTGAGCGCGCGACAGACATGTTCCTGTTCGAGAGCCAGTACATCGCGGATCGCTTCGAGGCCTATGTCGGCCATAAGCCCCGAACCGATCATCGCGTCGTGCTGAATGGTGTCTCTGATGCCGAGTTCGAGCCCATCGACCACAGCGGGGCTGAGTTCGATCTGGTCTATCTGGGCGAATTGCGCACCGCCAAGGGCGTCGACACGCTGATCGATGCGCTTGGTCTGCTGCGAGACAGGCATGGCAAGCAGCCTCGCATGCTGATTGTCGGCTCCGGCCCGGAAGAGGCGCAACTCAAGCAGTATGCAGCCGAGCGCGGCGTGCTGGCGCAATCGGTCTTTGCGCCGCCCGGCCCGATCCGAAAAGCTTTGGCGCGGGCCCGCATCATGGTGGTGCCATCGCGCGCCGAGTCCCTGCCATACGTCATTCTGGAAGCAGCTGCCGCGCGTCAGCCGCTGGTTTCGACCAATGTCGGCGGCATCGGCGAAATCTATGGTCCGGCGCATGCGCACCGGCTGTTTGCACCCAATGATTCGACCATTCTGGCGCGCGCCATCAACGACGCGCTCGACATGGAGCCGGATCAGCTCATTGCCGAGGCAGCTGATCTTGCGGCCCATGTGCGTCAGCACTTCACACTGAATGCCATGATCGACGGCGTGCTTGCGGCGTACCGTGATGCACTGGCGAAACGACGAGGCATGGGCAGCGTTTAAGCCTTCCGACAGGCTTTCTGGCTAGCGTGTCAGGGAATGAATTTTGAAGGGCAGCCTATGCCCATCACGACGGAGCAGGACCATGGGCGCTTTTGATGTCCGGGACATGATGAAAGTGGAAACCTCGCCAGCAGCGGCAACGGCTGATGGCGCGTTTGGCTCGTCAGGCGGCACCCCGCATGTCCTGCACCCGCTGGCCGAGCGGCTGGCTGCGATCCCGGTCAAGCCAACATTGTCACCGATCATGATCGAAGGGGTTGCGCGCCTGATGGATGTGCTGACCGTCAGCATCATCGGCACGCTGATCTACCTGAACTATGTCGCAGAAGTGCTGGAGACGCCCGGCCATTATCGCTTCACCATCCCCCTGATGGCGCTGGGCACGCTGATCGGCTTTCAGGCGCTGCATCTCTATCATCTCGGCGCATTGCGCTCCTTCTTGCACCAGATCTTGCGACTCTTCGCAGGCTGGACGGCATTGTTCCTCATCACGCTTGCGGCCTTCTTTTTCATGAAGCAGGGCGACCAGGTGTCGCGCGTCTGGCTTGCGGCCTTCTATGGCCTTGGCCTCGCCGGGCTGATGTTCGGCCGCCTGATCCTGGCCTGGACCGTGCGGCGCATGACACGCGCCGGACGGCTTGAGCGCCGCACGGCCATCGTTGGTGGTGGCGAGGCCGGCATCGAGCTTATCAAGGCGCTGGAAGGCCAGCGCGACACGGGGCTTCGCGTCTGCGGCGTGTTCGATGACCGCAATGATGACCGCTCGCCTGACCTCGTGGGTGGCTATCCCAAGCTTGGCACTGTGGATGATCTCGTCGAGTTCGCGCGCCGCACCAAGCTTGACCTGGTGATCTTCACCATGCCGATTTCGGCCGAGGTCCGTCTTCTGCAGATGCTGCGCAAGCTCTGGATCCTGCCCATCGACATCCGGCTTTCAGCCCATATGTCGAAGCTGCGTTTCCGCCCGCGCTCCTATTCCTATATCGGTGCGGTGCCGGTGCTCGACGTGTTCGACCGGCCAATCGCCGACTGGGACATCGTGGTCAAATGGCTGTTCGACAAGATTGTCGGCGTTCTGGCGCTGATTGCCGTCTCGCCGATCATGTTGCTCACGGCCATTGCCATCAAGCTTGACTCGCGCGGGCCGGTCTTCTTCCGCCAGAAGCGCTATGGCTTCAACAATGAGCTGACCGAGGTGTTCAAGTTCCGCTCGATGTATACCGACATGTCGGATGCCACCGCATCCAAACTCGTCACCAAGGATGACCCGCGCGTCACGAAAGTCGGCCGCTTCATCCGCAAGACGTCGATCGACGAGCTGCCGCAGCTCTTCAACGTGATCTTCCGAGGCAATCTTTCGCTGGTTGGGCCACGCCCGCATGCGGTGCATGCAAAGGCGGAGAACCGGCTTTATGACCAGGTGGTCGATGGTTATTTTGCCCGCCACAAGGTCAAGCCCGGCATCACCGGCTGGGCGCAGATCAATGGCTGGCGCGGTGAGACCGACACCGAGGACAAGATCCAGCGGCGCGTCGAGCATGATCTCTATTACATCGAGAACTGGTCCGTGATGCTTGACCTCTACATCCTCATCAAGACACCCTTCTCGCTGATCTCCAAGAACGAGAACGCATATTGAGCGCGATCGCTGACAAGGGCCAACTGCAGCCGGGCCAGCCACGCGAGAGCGCATCACCTCAGCCGCGCCCTCTGCTGCTGTCGATGGCTTCGCTTCAGCGTGGCAGCTTGTGGCTGCTGGTGGCCTGCGGCTGCATTGGCTTCATTGAACCCTCGCCTTATGAGGTCGCCTTCCTGCTGGCCTTTGCTGTCTATGCGCTGTGCGGCATCCGCTTTTCGCAGAAGCTGCTGCCGATGGCGGTGCTGCTGCTGCTCTACAACATCGGCGGCACCTTCTCGTTGATCCCGTGGATGGACGAGCCGCCGTCTGTCCGCTTCATGGCGGTGTCGGTCTACCTGATGATTACCTCGGTCTTTTTCGCCGCCATCATGGCCGATGATCCGCTCGGTCGACTGGACACGATGCGCAAGGGCTACCTGATGGCGGCCTGGGTGGCGGGCACAGCCGGCATCATCGGATATTTTGACATTGGCGGGTCAGGCAGCTTTCTGGCGCTTTACGGTCGTGCTGCGGGCACTTTCAAGGACCCGAATGTGCTCGGGCCATTTCTTGTGCTGCCGATTGTCTACCTGATCCAGGGTATCCTCCTGGGCCGCATCGGTCTGGTGCGCGGCTTCCTGTTCATGAGCATTCCGCTCTTTGCGCTGTTTCTTACCTTCTCGCGCGGCGCCTGGGGCAATCTGGTCATCGCGACTGCGCTGATGATGCTGCTGATGTTCCTCACCAGCCCCAATGCCAACCGGCGGGCACGCATCATCCTGATTTCGCTGGCCTGCGTGCTGGGAATTGTCGCGGCTCTCGGTGTCGCACTCTCATTCGAGGGCATCCGCGCGATTTTCGAAGAGCGCGCCAGCCTTGAACAGTCGTACGATCTTGGCGTCA
>JAYWHQ010000504.1:0-2351 GCA_043777655.1 Allobosea sp.
CTCGGAGACCGGCGTCGGCTCCTTGGCCGCCGGCGCGCCGCTGACAAGGCGCGTGGCCTCCACGATCTGCGTGATGCGGGCCATGACATCCTGCCCGGCGTCAATCTGCGTGGCCAGATCAGCCGCATAGCGCTCTGCCGTGCGCAGGCGCTCGGCCAGCGTGCGGTCACAATCGCCCAATGTCAGCTTGAGGCCGGAGATCGCGCGCTCGGCAGTATCTGTTGCGGCAATCAGCTCGCCAATGGTCTGGCGCATGGCACCCTCGTCGGCCTTCAGCCGCTCGATGCGCTTGGCCAGAATGTAGCAGGTGATGATGGTGGCCACCAGCAGGGCCGCCACCAGCGCATCGGCAATCAGGTTGATGGTCTGGCTCAACGCGGGGCTCCTGCGGCAGCGGCGGCCTTCTGGCTCGCGGCAGATTCAAACACGGCAAGGGTCGTTCTCGAACGGCGCAGCGGCTTGGTGACCTGCACCGCGATCTTGTCATCCACCCGGCCAACCCGGCCCTCGGTGACACCAAACTCGCCGCAGCGCAGCGTGACAGCCGCATCGGGACGCACGTCAAACATCAGCGTGTCGCCGATCTCCAGCATCATCACGCGCTTCAGCGGCATCTGCGTTTCGTGCAGCACAGCCTCCACCGGCACATAGGCCTGCCAGATCTCGGTCGCGAGGTGGTTTTCCCAGATGGGATCGCGCCCGAGCTTTTCGCCCATGAAACTTTCGAGCAGCAGATCACGGATCGGCTCGATGGTCGCATAGGGCAAGAGGATCTGCAGCGAACCGCCACGGCCTTCCATGTCGAAGCGCAGATCGACGCGGATGGCGGCGTTGGCAGGGCGCGAAATCGTGGCAAAGCGCGGGTTGCTCTCGATCCGGTCGACCTTGAAGGTGACGGGCGAGAGCGGCTTGAACGAGCTTTCGGCATCCGCCAGCACGACCTCGATCATGCGGCGCAGCAGGTTCATCTCGATGGTGGTGAAGGGCCGCCCATCGACGCGGGCAGCAGCCTGGCCGCGCTTGCCGCCCAGCATCGTGTCGAGCACCGAATAGGTCAACGAGGACTCGACCGTCACCAGCCCGAAATTGTCCCATTCCTCGGCCTTGAACACCGCCAACATGGCGGGCAACGGAATGGAATTGACGTAGTCGCCAAAGCGAACGGAGCGAATGCCGTCCAGCGTCACTTCCACGTTGTCGGTGAAGAAGTTGCGCAAGGAGGTCGAGAGATGGCGCACCATGCGCTCGAAGATGATCTCGAGCATGGGAAGGCGTTCATACGACACCGTGCCGGAATCGAGGATGGCACGAATGCCGTTGCGGCCGCCCTGCCCGTCTTCGCCCACAGCGAAGCCAAGCATGCCGTCGATTTCTTCCTGATTGAGCAGACGGTCAACGCCCGCATCATTCTCCGAATAGGGATCGGATGAATCCAGCATGGTGGCCCATTCGGCCGCCATGGAGTCACCGCCGGCGACACCCTGCTCGGCCAGCGCCGCACCCCACTCGTCAGCCAGATTTTCCTGGCCTTCGCCTTCATTCTCGAGATCAGCCACGCGCGTTGCCCCTTACTGGACCAGAAGTTCCTTGAAGAGAACGGCATCGACCTTCGCCGGGTAAACCGCGACATTGACACGCCGCAGCAGCTCCTCCTTCAGGCGGAACAACCCGGCAGACCCTTCGAGATCAGCCGCGCGCAATTCGCGCAGATAAACCTGGAACGTATCCTCGATGCGCGGCAGCAGGGGCTGAATTTCCGGCGCCTGCTTGGCGTCGGCGATCTCCAGGGCCACACGGATCTTGACGAAGGACTGGCGCTCGGCCTGCGCGGGCGTCGACATGTTGATGAGCATCTCGCGCATCTCGACAAAGCCGGTCTTCTTGGCTGCAGCCTTCGCATCGGCAGTGGCGGCCATCTCGGTGTTGCCCTTGCCCTTCAGAAAGAAGAACCAGCCACCACCGCCCAGAAGCGCCAGCGCAACAAGACCACCGCCCGCCATCATGATGAGCTTCTTCTTGCTTTTGCCGCCCTCTGCCGGAGCAGCGCCTTCAGCGCCCTCTGTTTCGGCATCGCTCTTTTTCGGTTTCTTGGCCATGGCGACGTTTCGCAACCCTTGGGGACCAGAATCGCCGCAAGGATTGCAGGCGCTTGGCTCCTTTATGAAATCTGACCATTCAGGGTTAACGCCGCGTTAAACCCGGCAGCTTTTGCCGAGTGAATCTTGCCGTGCGGCTATGTCTTGCCGCTCGATGCGCACCATAGCGTTTCGACCATTTCTGTTTGTTTTCAATACTTTGGATTTATTAACCACGCTGGCACAGCCTTTGCGGGGTGTTTGGCGTGGTCATCA
>JAYWHQ010000505.1:0-2349 GCA_043777655.1 Allobosea sp.
ACCATCGTGCCTTATACCGCAACCAAGGGCGCCGTGCGCATGATGACACGCGGGCTGGCCGCAGAGCTTGGCCGCCACAACATCCAGACCAATGCCATCGGCCCCGGCTACATCACCACCGAGATGAACAAGGCGCTGATCGCCGACGAGACCTTCTCTGGCTGGGTGAAGTCGCGCACGCCCGCTGGGCGCTGGGGCGAAACCCGCGAGCTTGTGGGAGCGGCCATCTTCCTCTCCAGCGCAGCCTCGGACTACGTCAATGGCCACCTGCTGATGGTCGATGGCGGGCTGACAGCCGTGGTGTGATCCGGGGCCATCTTCCCTTCTCCCCTTGCGGGAGAAGGTGGATCGGCGCGAAAGCGACGAGACGGATGAGGGGCTTAGTGCAGAAAGCAAACAAGGCCCCCTCATCTGTCAGCTTCGCTGACATCTTCTCCCACAAGGGGAGAAGGGCAATGTGCCGACGCTCGCAACAGCTCAACTCGAAGCGCTTGCAATAGCCCAGCCGTTCCAACCGCCTGCAGCCGCTGCATTGCCCCTGTGCGTTACACCGGTTGACCGGCACACTCCAACGCCCGCATCAACGCAACATGACGTCCAGCCAATCTGCTTCGCCCTACACGCCTGACAGCCGCTATGCCTGGTTCCGGCTCGTGCTGTCGCTCATCCTTGGCACGACGGCCTGTGTCGGCACATGGTCGGTCGTCGTCGTGCTGCCGACCGTGCAGGCCGAGTTCGGCACCCTTCGCGCCGGAGCCTCGCTGCCTTTCACCGCCGTGATGCTCGGATTTGCTTTCGGCAGCCTCGTGATGGGCAGGATTGCGGATCGCTATGGGCTGGGCGTGCCGGTCGCGCTGGGCGCGGTGCTGCTGCTGGCTGGCTATGGGCTGGCCAGCCAGGCCACATCGCTGACGCAGTTCGCGCTGGCCCATGGCCTCCTGATTGGCATCGGTACGGCGGCAGGCTTCGCGCCACTGATTGCCGACCTCTCGCACTGGTTCGTCAAACGGCGCGGCCTTGCGGTCGTGATGGGCGCGACGGGCTCCTATCTGGCTGGCGCCATCTGGCCGCAGGTCATCACCTGGGGTCTCGCCAACCATGGCTGGCGCGCCACGCATCTGGCCATCGGCATCGTCACCTGCGCCATCATGCTGCCGCTGGCCTGGATGCTGCGCATTCGCCCCAGCCTTGAGACGATGCGGCAGGCCGAGCAGGCGACGCAGGCTGCGCGTGGTGATCTCGGTCTTTCGCCCGCTGCGTTGCAGGCGATGCTCTTCGTCGCGGGCTTTGCCTGCTGCGTCGCCATGTCGATGCCGCAGGTGCACATCGTCGCCTATTGCAGCGATCTTGGTTATGGCGTGGCGCGCGGCGCAGAGATGCTGTCGCTGATGATGCTGCTCGGCGTGGTCAGCCGCCTGGCCTCAGGCTTTGTTGCCGACAAGATCGGCGGTGTCGCCACGCTGATGATCGGCTCGGTCATGCAGGCGGTCGCGCTCTTCTTCTATCTCTGGTTCGACGGGCTTTCGTCGCTCTATCTCATCTCGGCCATTTTCGGCCTGTTCCAGGGCGGCATCGTGCCGATGTATGCCGTCATCATCCGGGAATACTTGCCACCAAGGGAAGCAGGCGTGCGCATCGGCTTCGTGATGATGGCGACGATCCTTGGCATGGCAGCGGGCGGCTACCTGTCGGGCCTGATCTTCGACCAGTTCGCCTCCTACCGCATGGCCTTCCTGAACGGCCTGCTCTGGAACGGCCTCAACCTAGCGGTTGTCGCATGGCTGATGGTGCGCGGGCGCAGGCGGTTGCAGCCAGCTTGAAGGGCTAACTGCGGCCTGTCAGCGCGACGAAACCGCGATAGAGCTGCGCCAACTCCGCAGATGACGCATCAGGGCTGACGACCTGAAAGCCGACGAAGGCTGCATATTCCACGCGCGCCAGAATGTGCGCCTGCTCTGCCGAAAAGCGTTGGCTCCCGATGTACAACTGCTCAAGATAGCCGATGCGGCGCAGATCGGAGGCCTGGCATATTGCGGCAACACCCGGGGCAGCGGCGGCGAGACGGCGCATGCCTTGTTCGACACGCGGGTCCAGGGCCATGGCAAGACTGTTCAGATAGTCCAGCTGTTCGCGGGCAGCACCGCTCTTCTCGACGCGTTCGATCACCTTCTCGGTGAACTCGGCCCGCCAGTGCTCGGCCAGTGCCAGATGAAAGGCGTCGATGCCGTCGAAATGGAAATAGAAGGAGCCTCGAGTCTTGCCGGCACGCTGGCAGAGCGCGGCGATCGTGAGCGTTTCCGGCCCACCTGCGGCCAGCGCCTTCAGCCCAAGCGCAAGCCACGCCATACG
>JAYWHQ010000506.1:0-30061 GCA_043777655.1 Allobosea sp.
GCCTGACATGCAGCCTGACATGCAGCCTGACATGCAGCCTGACATGCAGCCTGACATGCAGCCTGACATGCAGCCTGACATGCAGCCTGACATGACAGCCGCGCCGACAAAGCGTTACGAGATCGTCACGCTGACGCCCCTGTCGCTTCGTGCCGACAGCCGCACGCTGAAACAGGCCGCCTCCGTGCACCGCTTCGGCTACAGGTCCATGGTCATCGAGGGCCCGCCAAGCGGGTTTGCCGAGGGGGAGCTGCCTTTCCCTGTGGTGAGTTACATCACATCCGGGGCGAGGCCCGGGCGGGAGGAGGCCAAGACAGAGGCCAAGACAGAGGCCAACGCCGCAGCCGAGACGGCAGCCAAGACGGCAGCCAAGACGGCAGCCGAGACGGCAGCAGAGACCGCACAGGATGAAGGGGCCGCGGCCTTGCCTGAACAGGTCGAGGCTTCTGAAGTCGAGGTTTCTCAAGTTGCATCTTCACGGGAGACGGCGCCCCCCCTCTCCGGGGCCGGCCTGTCCCGTCATGTCGACAGTGCCGTTGCGGCTGAACAAGGGCATGCTGCGGCTGATGCTTCGGGGCGCGCCGGACACAGTGGCATGGCGCGCGAGGCGGCTGCCCGGCCGGGCGTATCACCGGAAGATCGCCCTGTGCTGGAAAAGGCGGTTCACGTCATTAAATATGCCGTCAATGCAATGCGATATTATCTGAGCAGGGTTTTTTACAGGGTATTATACGTATTGAGCTTGATTAAATATTATAGAAACATCGTTTTTAACAAGATACGATATGTATTAAGTGTCATGAATTATTATAAAAACCTCGTCATGAACAAGCTTTATTATTACAAAAGCGTCATGACGTATCGCAAGAATCTCGCGATGAACAAGTTCAATTATTACAAGAGCATCATGACATATCACAAGAATGTCATTTATGGACGCATCCGCTACAACGAACCCACAGCCTTCATCGAACATGTGCTCCTGACATACCGGTCACAGGTCGCCCCGACCCGGCGCGTCGTCAAGCCGGCAAGGCTCTACTACCTCCATGCCCCCTACCAGTTCCCGGCCATCGCCCTGAAATGCCTTTTTGGCAGATCACGCTACATCTACGATGCCCATGACTTCTATTCGCACATGGACGACCACACCCGGCTGTCCTCCTTCTGGACGCGCTGGGTCCTGCCATGGGAAGGCTTCATCGAGCGCATCTGCGTGCGCCACGCGTCAGCAGTCGTCACCGTCAACCCGGCCATCGCGGGACTGATGAAGGCGCGCTTCGGGCGGGACGTGACCGTCCTGCGCAACGCCCATGACCCGCGCCTCGAGAGCCCGCCCGCCACAACCCTGCGCCAGAGCCTGGGGCTTGGCCCCGACATGCTGCTGACCGTCTGCATCGGCCAATGGAAGCGCGACACCGCCATCACGCAGGCCATGGAAGCGTTCGCAGGCCTGCCTGCAAACCATCACCTTGTGTTTCTGGGGCCCAATTTTCCGTCCTATGCCCAGGACGTGTCCAGGCTGGGCCTCCAGGGCCGCGTGCATTTTCACCCGGCCGTCAAGGCCAACGAGGTGGTGCCTTTCGTCCGCTCGGCCGATTTTGGCCTGCTCCTGTATCACGCGGTCTCGCCAAGCATCCGGAACTGTCTGCCCAACGGCTTTTTTCAGCCGCTGGCGGCGGGGCTGCCGATTTTCTATCCCGACCTCCCCGAAATCGTGCGGATCGCAGCACCGCTGGAACTCGGCCTGCAGATCAATCCCCTCGATCCGGCCAGCATCCGCGAGGCCGTGCATCGGCTGAGCAGCGACAGCGCCCTTCACGCCCGCACAAGGCAGCGCGTCGAGGCAGCGCGCCATGACCTCAGCTGGGAGCGCGACGAAGAGGTGCTGAAAAAGCTCATCGAGGGCTTGATCGGCCCCCGCCAAGCCGCCTAGAGCGGGGCCCGGGCTCATTGCATCCGGCCGGGCGCCGCTCTAAACGACCGTCCTGACGCGTTTTCCTGACGCGATCCGAGAGCCACTTCGCTGGAAAATGCGCCCCTGCATGCGACACAGCGACAATCCATCCGGAACACCATGCGCAAGAAACTCAAGACGCTCTATCTGACCTCGAATGGCTTCGGCAAGGTGGTCGTGACCACCGATACGGTGCTGCGCGGCATCCTGCGTGCCAAGGACGGCACGCCGCCGCCGAAAATGTTCCAGAACAACAAATACATCGTGAACCTCTACGCGCATCTGCGGCAGTTCTATGATGCCCTGTCCTATATCGGCGACTGGCAGGACGCCTTCGTGCGTTCGCCGCGCCTCGATGTCGAGGTCTGCAACATCAACAACCTGGTGCATTTTACCGGCTGCATGCTCAAGGTGCGCAGCTATGACCTGATTGTCGTGTCGCATGCCGCCGCTGGCGATGACATGACGATCCTGACCAGGGCGGCTGCGATGTTCAACCTGCGCGCCTGCCCCCTGATCATGTTCATCGGCAATGAGTACGACCTGCTGGACGAGAAGATCGGCTTCATGCTGCGCGTCAAGGCAGACCGCGTCTGCAGCCAGCTGCCCATCGAGGCCGCCCGCTACTTGTATGAGGGGGTCGAGGCTGCCCGCATCCTGTCGATGCCGCACGCGCTCAACCCGGCAGTCTACACCCCGCCTGCCACGGAAGAGCGCGCGATCGATGTCGGCTTCATCGGCGACATCTACTGGCCCTTTGTCGGGGACGAGGAGCGCACGGACCTGATCCGGCACTTCCAGGACAAGGGCGCCGATTATGGCCTGACATGCGACATCCGGGCCGGGCAGATGCTGCGGCTGCCGCGCGATGAATGGGCTGCGTTCCTGCGCTCCAGCAAAGGCCTGATCGGGGCGGAATCCGGCACCTACTATCTCAATGACCGCGGCAAGCTCCTGACGCGTGCACGCGACTACAATCTCAAGGAAAACCAGCAGGCCAGCTTTGCCGATGTCTTTGACAGGTTCTATGCAGGCGTCACGCCAAGCGTGTCAGGCAAGAGCGTCTCATCGCGCCACTTCGAGCCCATCGGCGCAAAATGCTGCCAGATCCTGCTCGAGGGCGACTATAATGGCACGCTGACGGCAGGCGAGCATTATATCCCCATCAAGCGCGATCTCTCGAACGTGGCTGAAGCCGTCCGCGAGTTCAAGGATGAAGGGCACCGGCGAAAGATCGCCGATCAGGCCTACGAGCACGTGATGGCCAGCCACACATACGAGCAACGGGTTGAATCCGCCCTGTCGACACTGTTCTGAGGTCACCCGTGAAACCACTCCGGATCCTTGCCGTCGGCTCCTCCGGCAGCACCCATGTCGCCAACCGTGTCAGGTGCTTTGCCGAGCGGGGCCACCATGTCACGCTGCTGACCGACAGAATTGTCGGACTGTCCGGTGTCACCGAACTGGCGCCCGCAGCTCCCCCCGGTCAGGATCAATGGGTCGTCACCGGGGCGCGGCTGGCAGGGCGCCTGCTGCGCCGCGACCTGTCGGCCGCCTCCGACATGGTGCGGCTGATGCTGGACTTCCGGCGCAAGGTCCGTTCGGTCGATGCCGACATCGTCCATGTTCATTTCGCCTACAGCACCTGGGCCTGGATGACGGCGGCACTTGGCGAAGGCCCCCTGGTGGTCAGCGTGATGGGGGGCGACATCCTCTTCGAGGAGCAGGGCAGCCCGACGCCACGCGGCATCAGGCTGACCAAGCGCCTGCTTGGTGCCGCCGACCTGATCACCTCCAAGTCGAACTTCCTGATCGGCGTCCTTGATGATCTTGGCGGCTACGGGGCCCGGGCCATCCGGGTGGTCTGGGGGGTCGACCCTTCCGTCTTCAAGCCGGAAGATGCCAGCGGCTTTCGCCGGGAGCTCGGCATCGCGCCCGATGCCAGGGTCGTCCTCAGCCCCAAGATCCTCACACCCTTCTACAACATCCACGTCCTGGTGGAGGCAATGGCGCAGGTGGTTGCGGCCGAGCCAAAAGCCCATCTGGTCCTGACCGAATATGGCGCGCCTGCCGATTACAAGGCTGAGCTGCTGGCGCAGATCGACCGGCTGGGCCTGACATCGCGCGTGACCTTCGTTGGCCATGTCAGCCATGACAGGATGCCCCTGTTCTACAATCTCGCCGATGTCTCGGTCGGCATCCCGCATTCGGATGGCCTGCCGCAGACGCTGCTGGAAGCCATGGCCTGCGGCGTGCCCAGCGTCATCGGCCCGCTGGACCGCTACAGCGAGATCGTCCGCGACGGCGAGACGGCCCTGTTTGCCCAGATCGCGCCACAGGCGGTCGCGCAAGCCATCACCAGGTTGCTGAGCGATGACGGCCTGCGCGCCGCCATGGTGCAAAAAGGCCGCGAGATCGTCATCGCGGAGGCCAATTTCCCCAGGGAGGTCGAAAGGGTCGAGGCGGCCTATCGTGAGCTGGTGCAAAAAGGCCGGCCGCGCCGGTGGCTGAACCTCGCCATGGTGAAGGACGCCATGCTGTACTGGCTGAAACGATGAACGGGTGGCCCCGCATCCCTGCCGACCATCGACAAACAGGGCATGAGAGTCTACGCAGCCCGAAATCGTGAGCGCCTGCGCAAGCCCGGAACCGTGAGCGCCTGCGCAAGCCCGAACCACCCAAGCCCGAACCGCCCAAACCCGAACCGCCCGAGGAGATGACGATGCGCGTGCGAGACCTGATCAAGAAGACCGTGTCGCGCGCCCGCCGGGTGGCGGCGGCCGCCGCCGCACCCGTCGCCTCTGCACCCGTCGCCCCGGGTACACAGATCGGCAGCAGCGAGACCCAGGACTACTGGAGCGACTTCAACGTGACGCTCCACCACCAGTTCAGGACCGCTGAGGAATCGATCGCCTACTTCGACTGGCGCAATGACCAGTATTTCGGCTACATCGAACGCATGCCTGTCGCAGGGTTCGACGGCAAGCGCGTGCTGGATTTCGGCTGCGGCCCCGGCCATGACGTGGTCGGCTTTGCCGTCCATTCGAAGCCCAGCCGGCTTGTCGGCGCCGACATCTCGCCGCGCTCGGTCGCCGAGGCGCGGCACCGGCTGAAGCTGCACAGCGACACCGCCGAAATCATCCAGATGGACCCGTCCGCCGCGAAGCTCCCGTTTGAGGATGCCAGCTTCGACCACATCCATTCCTCAGGCGTGCTGCACCATGCGCCCGACCTCGGCCTGCTGCTGCGCGAGCTGTACCGGGTGCTGGCGCCCGGCGGCACGCTCAACATCATGGTCTACAACTATGACAGCCTGTGGATGCACCTGCATGTCGCCTACAGCAAGCAGGTCGTCGAGAAGGCCTATCCGGGCCTGTCGCTGCGTGAGGCCTATACCCGGACGACCGATACCGAGGATTGCCCGATCGCCGATTGCTACACGCCGGATGAGTTTCTGGCCCATACCAGCAAGGCAGGCTTCAAGGGTGTCTTCGCCGGTGCCGGCATCTCGATGCACGAATTGCTGATCGCCCCCACCCGTTTTGCCGCGATCCAGAACCGGGAGCTGCCGGCCGAGAGCCGCCGCTTCCTGCTTGCCCTGAAAGTGGATGAGCACGGATACCCCACCTATAACGGCCATCTGGCGGGCATCGATGCCTGCTACCACCTGACCAAGCCGGAATAGGGCGCAGCACGCATCGGCTGGCTGCTGCCGGCTCACCTGCCAGAGCGCCCTGGCGGCCCGATGGCCGCCAGGGCGCGTCACTGCCGACTCGCCTGCAAGGTCCCGTCGCGGCAGATGTCATAGGCATTGACCATGGCGATCAGGGCCTCGTTCTGCGCCGTCATCTGCGCTGTGTCGTGCACAAGGTGACGGCCATCGCGGATCGCATCGATGATGTAGCGCGAGGTCGCAAGGTCGTAATGCAGCGGGTCCTTGTAGCGCCCCAGATCATTCGCCAGCTCCGGAACCGCCTGGAAGTCATGCAGCCTGACATTGGGAAAGCCGGTCACGGCCCGCGCCAGCACCTCCCTGAACGGCACCGCAGACCTCAGAAAACCGGCATCGGCAGGCACATACATCAAGGTCGCCATCGACGGCAGGAAGATGTGGAACACGGTCCCGGGGTGCTGGCGCACGAGCGACACCATGTTGCGCTCGATCGATTCCGTCATCGTGGAGATCATGGCCGCGGGCCTGGCGCGCGCGCCCTCGACATACTTGCGCGTGAATTCGTCACAGGATCGCATCCACCCCTTCAGCACGACTTTCGGTCCGTATTCTGCCGCCGCATGCCATGAGTGGTAGCTGTCGAAATCGGTGACCCCGTAGCCGCGCAGTGCGGCAATCGACAGCCGCGTGGTGCCGATGGCCAGAAGATACTCGACATTGGGGACGGGCTTGTCACGGTACATGTGCCAGGGAAACGGCGCCTGGTCATCGCGCACAGCATCATGCTGACGCATGAAGGCACCCGCATCAGCCCCCCACATCACCTCCCGGACGCGGCCCGTCGCCAGCGCCTGCCGCGTCACGAGGTATTGCTCATGCGCCAGCGAGCCCGAGATGGAGAGCCGCCTTGCCGGGCGGCCCCAGGAGGCCTGGATGTCCTTGGTGAAGAAATTCTCGGTCACCGAGGAGCCGACAACGATCACCTCCTCGGCATGGTGGCGCGCCAGCCCGGCATTCTGGTGCCGCTGCATGCCGCCCCAGAGGATGGGTTTGTAGAGCTCCGATTTTCGATAGTATTGAAACGGATCGACGATGAAATTGAACGCCATCACGCCTGACAGAAGCAGGATCAGCACCGCGCCGAAGGCGAGCGTGAAAGGCCTGTAGGTTCGCATCAGGAAACATCCGCATCTTGATTGACTGACAGGCAGCCGTTTGGCACAGGACAGGGTCCGCGCGGTGTCCTGCCCCTGTGCCGGGCCGTGTTATGACCTCCATGGCGCGCGGACTTCAAGGACAATTTTCAGCAGATAGCTTCCCTCTCCAGCAAGTCCCTTCCCTCTCCAGCAAGTCCCTTCCCCCTCCAGCAAGTCACCCTGCGCCCCGGCAAGGCGAGATACGGTTCACTGGCACCTCGCATGTTGTTCAATTCCTATCCGTTCCTGCTCGCCTTCCTGCCGCTCACGCTCATCGGCTTCTTTGCGCTGGGACGTGTCAGCATGCGCGCGGCCGCCACCTGGCTCGGTCTGGCCTCCCTGGTCTTCTACGGCTGGTGGGATGTCCGCTTCCTGCCGATCCTCGCCACATCGATCATCTGGAATTTCGCCAGCGGCGTCGCGATCTATCAGGCCCGCGCCGCACAGCGGACCGGCCTTGCCCGCACGATCCTGATCCTGGCGATCACGGCCAACCTGCTGGCGCTGGGCTACTTCAAATATGTCAATTTCTTCCTCGGGATCGCCACATCCTCCATGGGCCAGAGCTTCCAGCCGATGGATGTCATCCTGCCGCTGGGCATCTCGTTCTTCACCTTCACGCAGATCGCCTTTCTGGTCGACACGGCGCGCGGCGAGGCGCGGGAGCCGGATTTCATCAACTACGTGCTGTTCGTGACGTATTTCCCGCATCTGATTGCCGGGCCCCTGCTGCATCACAAGCAGATGATGCCGCAATTTGCCAACCCGGCGATCTATCGGCCCGACCTCGCGAATTTTGCCATGGGCACGGCCTTTTTCGTCATGGGCCTGATCAAGAAATGCGTCTTTGCCGACAGTTTCTCGCCAGATGCCGGCCCTGCCTTCGCCGCCGCGCGCGCCGGCGAGGTGGGCGCATTGCTCGCCTGGAAGGGCAGCATTGCCTATGCCTTGCAGCTCTATTTCGATTTTTCCGGCTATGTCGACATGGCGATCGGCATTTCGCTGTTCTTCGGCATCCGCCTGCCGCTGAACTTCAACTCGCCCTACCGGGCCACCAGCATCATCGATTTCTGGCGCCGCTGGCACATCACGCTGTCGACCTTCCTGCGCGACTATCTCTACATCCCGCTGGGCGGCGGCCGGCACGGCGCGACCCGGCGCTACGCGAACCTGTTCATCACCATGCTGCTGGGCGGGTTGTGGCACGGGGCCAGCTGGACCTTCGTGGTCTGGGGCGCGCTGCATGGCAGCTTCCTGATGGCCAACCATGCCTGGCGCGCGTTCAAGCCGGTGGCGCTGATCACACGCGTGCCATGGGGCTTGCGTATCTTCGTCGCGACAGCGCTGACCTTCCTGGCGGTCGTGGTGGCCTGGGTTTTCTTCCGGGCCCATGACCTGCCGACCGCCCTGCGCATGCTGCGCGGCATGGCCGGGCTGAACGGGGCGGGCGTGATGCCGGTCCCGGCGCTCAGCGACATCGACCTGTTCCTGATGATGGCCAAGGCCAACTGGTTGGGCCCCTATGCCAATGATGTGGTGCTGTATGTCACGGGCCTGCTGGTCGTCTTCTTCCTGCCCAACAGCCAGCAACTGGTTTGGGGCATGATGCCGGTGACCGACAAGGCGTCCGAACTGCCCGTGATCCCCTTGCGCTGGAGCCCGCACCCGGCCTGGGCTGTGCTGCTGGCCTTAGGGTGCGGCTTCTGCCTGATGCTGTTCACCGGCACGAGCGAGTTTCTCTACTTCCAGTTCTAGATCACATCCGGTTCCGGTTCACATCATCGCCTTGACCAGGGTGGCAATCTTGTCGCTCGCATGGCCGGTGCCATAGTCCGGGATGTCCTTGCGGGCGGCAGGATCCGTTCTGGTCCCGGAATCTGTGCCGGTCCCAAGATCTGTGCTGGTCCAGAGCTGGTTCCAGCCCGCCTCGACGGTCTCGACCCATTCGGTTTCGTCACGCAGCGTGATGCAGGGGACGCGGTGGAAATAGGCTTCCTTCTGCAGGCCGCCTGAATCGGTCAGCACCTGGGCGGACTGGTTCACCAGCCAGGCCATGTCGAGATAGCCGAGCGGCGCGATCAGCCGGAGGTTGCGCGGTGGCGTGGGGCGCGCATCCAGCAGCTTGCGGGTGCGCGGATGCACCGGCATCACGACCGGCATGTCGGCACCTGCCGCCTCGAGCCAGGCCACGATGCGCGCGAAGCGCTCGGGATCATCGGTGTTCTCGGCCCGGTGGATGGTGGCCACCGCATATTGGCGCGGGCTCAGGCCTTCGCGTTCCAGCACGGTCGAGCTCTGCCTGGCGCGTTCAACGGCAGTCAGGGTGATGTCATGCATCACATCCCCGACATGGTGCACGCCCTTCGTGATGCCCTCGCTGGCCAGATGGGCGACGGCGGTCTGGGTCGGGCAGAGCAGCAGCGCCGACAGGTGGTCGGCGACCACCCGGTTCAGCTCCTCGGGCATCCTGCGGTTGAAGGAGCGCAGGCCTGCCTCGACATGCGCCACGGGGATATGCAGCTTCGCCGCCGCCAGCGCGCCTGCAAGGGTGGAGTTGGTGTCGCCGTAAACCAGGACGACATCCGGCTTTTCCGCCAGAAGGATGGTCTCGATGCCCTCCAGCATGCGGCCGGTCATGGCGCCATGACCGAGGCTGTTGATGCTCAGGTGATGATCGGGCGGCGCCATGTCGAGCTCGCGGAAGAAGATGTCGGACATCGACGCATCGAAATGCTGCCCGGTATGGACAACGACCTCGCGCATGCCGCCTGCCCGGCGCAAGGCATGGCCGACCGGAGCCGCCTTGATGAATTGCGGCCGTGCGCCGATGACCGTCAGGATGGTACGCATGGTCGGCTCCGTCAGTGCTGCTGTCTGGTGGTCGCGGCGAAGGCTGTCGCAGGGAAGGCTGTTACAGGGAAGGCCGGCGCCCCCGGCGCGGATCAGGCCGCGTTGCGGACGGTGCCATCTGGTGCAAGATCGGGCTTCTGCCCCCGGTAAAGCGCATCGAAGATGGGCGAGTAGGCCTGCCAGTTGAATTTGTCACGCGCGAACTGCGCAGCCGACCCCCTGAGCTGCCGCAGCAGATCGGGATCATCAGCCAGACGGTGCACGACAGCGGCCAGCGAGCGGCTGTCCTTGACCTTGTAGACAAGGCCCGCCTTCCCCCATTCGATCACCGAGCGCACATAGGCCAGGTCATTCGAGACGATGGCGAGGCCCCCGTGCATGTATTGCGCCAGCTTGTTGGGGCAGGCGTATTCATAGATCACGAAATCCGACAGGTAGGGGATGATGCCGATATCGGCTTCGGCGGCAGCCGTCACCAGTTCATCCTCGGTGACGGCTGGCAGGAAATAGACCGAGCGGTTGAGCAGGCCCAGGCGGCTGGCCAGTTCCTCGCCCTGCTGGCTGTAGATGTTGGCTGGCCCGCGCAGGAACAGCGCCGCCTTTTGCGGATCGACATGGGCCCAGCCCTCGATCACCTCTTCCATGCCGCGCTTGGGCGAGAAGCGGCCCTGCACCAGGCATTTCAGGCGGCCATCGGCAAGCGTGGTCATGGCGGTGTGCATCGGCGTGACGGGTGTGTCGGCGCGCGGCTCCGCATTGGGAACAGCATAGATCGGGCGGTAGCTGTAGGCCTTGCTGATCTGCCCGGCCATGGGCGCATTCACGGTTACGACCGCATCGCAGCGGCGCAGCAGGATCCACTCGATGGCCGAGAAGAGCCAGATGTCGAGCCAGCGGCCATAAGGGTCGGTCTGGGGATAATATTCATGGGCATCATAGACGACCCGGCAGCCATGGCGGCGCTTGGCGATGACGCCGACAAGCAGCGTGTCGAGATCGTTGCAATGGACGACGTGCGGCTTGTCTGGCAGCGCATCGATGTGGTCGGTGAACCATTGTGCGGGCGGGCCGAACTGCATGCGCATCAGGTTGGCGATGTAGGAGACGCGCGCGCGCAGCGACGAGAGCGAATGGTCCTGCTGTTGTGCGGCCGGCTGTTGCGCAGCTTGCTGCTGCCCGGCCCCGGCATTCCGTCTGGGCCGCAGCCGCTTCACGGCCGCCACGAAGCGTTGCAGCGAGGGCCCGACCGGGTGTTTCAGCAGGGCCGAATAGCCTCTGGTCAGCAGGCGGTGGGCCTCGCGCAGCACGATGAGGGGCGTGATCAGGACCAGGAGCAGGACCACGATCAGGGCGACCCCCGCGACCAGGGGTGCCAGCACCAGGGCAAGCGCCAGGGCGAGCAGCCAGAAGACCGGGGGTGCTGCGGCGCAGAAGCGCAAGGGGTAGGTCGGCAGCGAGACGAAACGGTGCGGCAGGCGCAGGATCCGGTAGCCATCCAGTTCCTGGCTGGCCGACAGCGAGCCGGCGCCATTGTTGAAGCCGAGCACCGTGACGTCGAAGCTTCTTGCGGCAGACATGGCCGACCACTTGACCCTGGGGTCCATGGTGGGCTCGTGCGCGCACAGCATCAGCACGCGCAGGCGATCGGGGGTGTCAGCCAGGTTCTTGTTTCCCGTCATGTCAGTTCGACCCTGATGCGGCCGTTGCCGTGAAGGACTGGCGCTGATCGATGAAGGTCTCGTGCCAGAGCTCGAGCATGAGCACGGCGAAGATCTTGTTGGAGGCGTCGACAGTGCCGCTCTCGTGCTGCTGCAGCAGGTTTTCGATGGCTTCGGGCCGGAAGATTCCACGCCTGCGCAGTCTTTGTGGGGTGAGCAGGTCGCGCACGAATTCCCTGAGCTCGCCGCGCATCCAGATCTTGAGCGGCACGTTGAAGCCCTGCTTGCGGCGATACAGGATGTCATGCGGCAGGTGCCGCTCCATGGCGGTCTTGACGAGGGCCTTGCCGTTGGCGCCCTGGATCTTGTGGCGTGCGGGAATGGTGAAGGCCCATTCCACCAGCCGATGATCGAGAAACGGTACGCGGCCCTCGAGTCCGTGCGCCATGGTCATCCGGTCGGCCTTGGTCAGCATTTCGCTGACCAGGGTTGTCTTGAGGTCCGTGAAGAGCTTGCCGGCGAGTTGCTCGGAGGTTGGCGCCTCCTCGATGCAGCGCTGGACGAGGTTGTTCTCCCAGGCCTGGACCACCTGCTGGGCCAGGGCCGGCTCCAGCAGTTCGAGCAGTTCGGCATCCATGAAGGTCTGGAACGACATGAGGTAGCGCCTGTCGCGGTCGGCAACCCGCCCGATCCGGTCGATCAGGCGGGCCGGCATGAGGGCGCGCAGGGCGGGCAGGCGCTCAAGCAGCCTGTGCGCCCGACCCGCGGCACGGGTCGCGGCTTCCGGCAGCGGCTGGAAATCGGTGTGGCGCCAGACATAGCCCCCGAACAGCTCGTCGCCGCCATCGCCGCTGAGGACGACCTTGACGTGCTCGCGCGCCACTTTCGAGATGAAATACAGGGCAAAGGCCGACGAGATCGCAAAGGGCTCGTCGGCATGCCAGACGATTTTCGGCAGGGCTTCGGCCAGGTTGGGGGTGAGCCTGAAGGGATGGTGGGTCGTGCCGCAATGATCGGCGACCTGTTGGGCGAAGGGGCTCTCGTCGAACTCTTCCAGCCCTGGAAAGGTGATCGAGAAGGTCTCGACCGGATAGCTTGTCGTGCCGGCTGCCAGGGCAACGATGGCGCTGGAATCGACCCCTCCTGACAGGAAGGCCCCGACGGGAACATCGGCCACCATGTGCGAGGAGACCGCCGCCTGGAAGCGCTCGGCAAACCCTTCCGCCGCCGCATCATAGCTCATGGCCTCGTCAATGCCGATGTTCAGGCGCCAATAGGCAAACTCGCGTGTGCCTTTGGCCGAGACGACGAGGCAATGCCCCGGCTCGAGCTTGCGCACGCCCTTGAAGATCGATCCGTTGCCCTGGACCGACAGCAGGTGCAGGTAGTCGCTGAGGGCACCGACATCGATGTCGGTCGGGGTGCGCGGGTCGGCCAGCAGCGCCTTCATCTCGGAGGCGAAGAGCAGCCTTTCCCGATCGGCATGGATGTAAAGCGGCTTGATCCCGATGCGGTCGCGGGCGAGCACGAGCTGCTTGCGTCGACCATCCCAGATGGCGAGGGCGAACATCCCTTCAAGCTCGGCAAAGCAGCGTTCGCCTTTTTCCTCGTAGAGCTTGAGGATGACCTCTGTGTCGGAGCCCGACCGGAAGCGGTGCCCCCGGCTTTCCATGGCGCGCGCGAGAGCGCGGTAATTGTAGCATTCGCCGTTGTAGAGGATCCATGTCTGGCCATCCTCGCTGGCCATGGGCTGGTGGCCTGCGCTCGACACATCGATGACCGACAGCCGACGGTGCCCCAGGCCCACAGGTCCGATGATCTCGATGCCCCGGTCATCGGGCCCGCGATGGGCGATGATGTCGGTCATCCGCTCGAGAAGCTCGCGCCGGGGCGGAGATCCGCGATCAAAGCTGAAGATACCGGCAATTCCACACATGCAGACAGGTCCGTTCACGGCCATGGGGTGAAGGCGCACGTGATATCCGACACATGGGGAGACCGCAAATGCTCCGGCTCACCGATGCGGTCTCATGCCCAGGGCCCGCCAGGGTCCATCCGGGAGCAAGAACCCGGGGGCAAGAACCCGGGGGCTGGAGAACCGGGTCTCTTTCCGCTAAGAGCCACGCATCCTCACACACTTCCGGAATGCCATGGACCTTCGCAACAAGAAAATCGTCGTCATCGGTGGCGCTGGCCTGATTGGCTCCCACACCGTTGACCAGCTCCTCGCGACGGAGGCCAGGGACATTGTCATCTATGACAATTTTGTCCGGGGCACGGACAGGAACATCGACAGGGCGCTCGCTGACCCTCGCGTCAGCGTCTATGATATCGGGGGCGACATCCTGCAGACCGATGTGCTCCACAGCGCGCTGGAGGGGGCTGATGGCGTGTTCCATTTTGCGGCCCTGTGGCTGCTGCAATGCCATGATTTCCCGCGCTCTGCCTTTGATGTGAACATCCGGGGCACCTTCAATGTGCTCGAGGCCTGCGTGGCCAGGGGCGTGGAAAGGCTCGTCTACTCATCCTCTGCCTCGGTCTATGGCGATGCTGTCGAGGACCCGATGACCGAGGATCATCCCTTCAACAACAAGAACTTCTACGGCGCGACCAAGATCGCCGGCGAGGCCATGGCGCGCGCCTTCCATCATCGCTACGGGCTCAATGTGGTCGGGCTGCGCTACATGAACGTCTATGGGCCGCGCCAGGATTATCGCGGGGCCTATATCGCGGTGATCATGAAGATGCTGGATGCGATCGACCGTGGCGAGGGCCCCACGATCCTGGGGGATGGTTCGGAGGCTTTCGATTTCGTCGCGGTGGAAGACTGCGCGCGCGCCAATCTGTGTGCCATGCAGGCTGCGACGGTGGACCGTTTTTACAATGTCGGGACCGGCATCCGCACCTCGCTGAAGGAACTGGCCGAGCGCATCTGCCACCTGACCGGCTGCAACCAGCCGATCACCTATGCGCCCAGGAGCCAGGCGACCTTCGTCAGGAACAGGATCGGATCCCCGAAACGCGCCAGCGACGAAATCGGCTTCGATGCCGCGATTTCACTGGATGATGGCCTGCGCCGGCTCATTGCGTGGCGCAAGGAGGACCGGAGTGCGTGAGCCGCAGCATATGTGATCTGATTTTCAATTGAATCTCGAACCGAGTTTTTGCAATATATTTTTAATGAATTTTTTTATTCTGAACTCAATGCTTCTTTCAATGACGTCGATCAACATTTGATTGTAATCAGATAGATTTTTATTCTTTTCAATTTCCGTAATATGTTTTTCATTCAGTGCCGTGAGTTCATTGAGCGAGTTTTTCGCGAGCTCCTCGATGGATTTTTCATAATATGCACGTTCGGCCTGCGCAGAACTGGCGGATTGTTTCGCGAGCTCCTCAATGGATCTTGCATAATGTGCACGCTCGGCCTGCGCGTCATCGACCTGATGATACAGTGTCTTGATATCATGCAGGAGCTCGATCACGCGTGGGTCATTGCCATAGGGCCTATCCGTCACGTTGCGATCCCTGGTCACGGTTCCAGCACCAGCCGAATATGGCGGGGGCCTTCTGGTTATTGCCTCTTCGATCAGCTGGTCCACCTGCTGGATGAAGGCAGGGTAGCTGTAGCGACCAGACCCTATCAGGTGGCGCCTGGTCCTGTCGGCCATTGCCTGAAGCGCTTCGACGTCCTCGACTTGAGCCAGCACGGCATCGAGGTTTGAGTAATCTGGTTCGATCGGTATGTAATGGATGCCCGCTTCGAGCGCGCCCGAATAGTTCCCTCTCATCAGCACCAGTGCGGCACCAAGCGCCGCAGCTTCGAATATCCTTGGCGATATCTGGCCCATCTGGATTTCTTGTTCGCGCTTTGAAATCCTGGCGAGCAGATCGGCGCATGTCTCATCCGGCTCGCCTCTTCCGAAAGCCGAGACCTGTGCTGAAATCGATCCATCAAAATCGAAGACGTTGCTGCCGCTTTCGCTGCCGAGTATGGCCCGGCAGGAGCGCATAAAATCAAACCATGCCGTGCCATAGATCCGTGAGTCCTCGTCCACCGCAATGTCGGATGGCACGCCGCGCAACTGGCAGGCTTCGCGCATCCTGGTGCCAATTTCCTGCTTCTGGCGGGCCAACTGTCCGTAACGCCAGCTCAGCACTCTCCCGCGATAGCCGACGTGGATCGGGCGTTCTGCGAGGGGCCTTCCTGTGTCGGCGGCCCCAAATTCGTCGGGCACATAGCCAGTCAGAACCGATGTAAAGACGACGTCTTTGAACAGGTGGGCGGGGTAAACGTAATCTATATGCTTTTCAGGCACGCATGTTAGAATATTTGTTGGACGAATATTATTCAATTCTTCATATAAAATATGAAGTTCGTCGTATTCATCTTGAATTTCTATGAACTTTGGGCCTGAAAATTTAATAATTAAGTTCTTTATTTGAATTGAAATTGCATTTTTTTCTATCAATCTCGAAGAATAATTTATCCAGATAGCGCTATAATGAGATAAATCAATATTTTTTTCTGATAAACAAGAAATATAATCAAATTTAAAATTTGAGTATTTCTGAAAAGAATCAACATACTGAAATGTTGTCGTAACGTATGTCGTTCTGGGGGAGTATATGAATAAAATTCTTTTGTTATTCATTTCTTGGAATTACCTAGTGCTAAACGAGATCTTTGGGAGCGTACCAGAGATTATCCATGGACATCAACAGGGGGCGGTCGAACCGAGCCCGGTGCAATCATCGCCCACACTTTGATCCGCAGTGCTTTATGCACGGTTTGGCGCGCGTGTCTTCCCCATCGGGCCTCATGACGATAGAAGCAACCCCGAGCCAGTTGCTGGATAGCCCAGGACCACGCAGCGCACCGGCAAGCGACCAACCCCTGTCCCGGCAGGGCCACAAGCCAAGTACCACAAGCCAAGGGCCGCAAGCCAAGTACCACAAGCCAAGGGCCGCAAGCCATGACAAATGACGGCGCTCAAGCCGCTATCGACGCGAAAAACAGGCAGTTCTGGAATGAGCTTTGCGGCTCCCAGCTGGCCAGGGAGCTGGGAATACAGGATTCCAGCCCCGCTTCCCTGAAGCTGTTTGACGACTGGTACATGGATTTTTACCCCTATCTCGGCAAGCATCTCCCGTTTGACGAGATGTGCGGGAAACAGGTCCTTGAAGTCGGCCTGGGCTATGGTACGGTTTCACAGAAAATCGCGGAAGCTGGGGCTTTCTACCACGGGCTGGATGTGGCCGAGGGACCCGTCAGCATGGCCAATGACCGTCTCCGGCAAAATCGCCTGGGAGGACAGGCCCGGCAAGGCAGCATCCTCGATTGCCCGTTTGAAGATACGCAGTTCGACTGGTGTGTGGCGGTCGGCTGCTACCATCACACAGGCAACCTGCAAAGGGCGATCGACGAGACATGGCGCGTGCTCAAGCCTGGCGGAACAGCGGTCATCATGGTCTATAACGCTTACTCGTACCGGCGATGGCATTATCACCCGCGCGAGACATTCGCCTATCTTCTGGCCGACAAGCTGGGGCTCGGGACCGGCGGCGGAAAAGCCTCGGCCGCCGAACGGCAGCAATATGACGTCTCCGGGGATGGGGTCGCGGCACCGGAAACCGTATTCACGTCAGCTGCCGCAATGCAGCGCATGGCAGCGAACTGGTCCAGCTGCGTCGTCAGGCGCGAAAATGTCACGACAGAGTCCATCTTCAGAAACATGGACCGGAAGACGTCTTGCAGATATGCAGGGCCGCTGTTGGGCCTGGACATTTACAGCCGACTTCGCAAATAGGCCCGCCATCAAACCGGATCCGAGATCGCCTGATGCGCCTGCACCGCAAGATCGCCTGTTTTATCTCTTTGGGCCTCGAGACATTCAGGGCATTCATCAAAAACAATCCCTTCTACAGTCGGAAAGAAATTCCCGACGTAAAAACATATCTTGAGAAAGAAAAACCTACAGATAATTTACATTTTTATTTTGAAAACAGCAGTCTTTACAAGAAGCATATAATAGAATATTGCATCAGTGAGAAAATAATCAATGATAATTTTATATCAGATACAGAAATCAATATCTTTTTTGCACAGCGCGGCAACCAGATTCGCGCGGTTGTCACAAGATCAGATCATCAATTCAAACATCTGCTTGGTTCCATAAATTCAGGAAAAACAGCAGGTGCCTCTCCTGAAAACCAGATTGAATCGATCACCTTCTCCTTCCTCCCCAACGATGGCCCCCTGTCCGACTGGGTCGAGAAACCTCTGCTCGTCGATCAGATCAGGCGCGACCCCGATGCTTTCTGGAAGGTCTTTGCTGAATTCAGCCCGCCAGAGAGCACTCCCGAAGAGACATTGTCGCCCGGAGAACCAGGAATTGCACCCGAAGAAGCAGGAATTGGTCGACAGGGCATCCTTGATATTCTGGGGAAAAATCCGGATCTGGTCGACTTTCTTGCATCGGGACAAGCGCTGAGCCAGCCAGAAATGGCCAGGACCCCGACCGGGATACCCATGCCGTTCGACGAGCCGACAATGCTGCCAGGCTTCGACAGACCCGCCGCCCCCAGAAGGCGGTCCGTCCTGTTCTCGCATCATTGCTATTACAACTTCTACTACCTGGCAGCCGCCTTGAGGCGAAGAGGCTGGGATGCCATATGCGTGACCACTGAAGCAGATGATGACCCGAACACACGCTTCTACCACGGGAGCGATGTGTCGATTTACGACCCGGACCCGGTCGCCCACCTGAGAAAGGGCCGCGCATTCTTTGCCGGGAATGCCGATCGCTTCGGGATCATCCATTCCTACGGTGTCGGACGCCTGAGCCTGTTTCAATCCAACTATGATGCAGACACCCGACACGCCTCCGTGCCATGGGATTTTCTGGAGCTGAAGCGGCGCGGCACCCTGATCGGCTATTCACACTCCGGGTGCCTCGACGGCGTTTCCCGGTCCCGTTTCAGGGATTGGTGTCCCAGCATGTGCCCATCCTGCCCATGGGAACTGCGCCCCGACATATGCTCGGACGCCAAGAACGTGGCATGGGGCAGGAAGCTCACCTCGATCGTCGATCTGTTTTGCACGGAAACGGACCCATCCATCGATTTCAAGGGGCATCCAAATGCGTTTCGTGGACCTTTGACGTTCGCAATCGACCCTGAACTCTGGCGCCCCGATATCCAGATCCCGGATGAGCTGATTTATGCAAAATCAGATGCTAGGACGATCCGCGTCTATCACGCGGTTGGAAATTTCAAGGAGCGCAGCCGCAACGGACGCAATGTCAAGGGAACACAGGCCGTTATCTCCGCGATTGATGTCCTGCAGGCCGAAGGCATCAACATCGAGCTGCAATTCATCGATAACGTGCCCAGCCGCGACAACCGCTTCGTGCAGGTCCAGGCGGACATTATTGTCGACCAGCTGAATTACGGGCGCTACGGGGCGCTGGCGAGGGAAGGCATGATGCTGGGCAAGCCGGTTGTCGGCCGTGTCAACAAGGTTGAGCATGACGGCTCGCCGGCGACAGCCTGCATCCAGGAAACGCCGATCGTCCATGCCGATGAGCACACCGTGCTTGACGTGCTGCGTGATCTGGCGCTCAACCCTGAAAAGCGTGCAGCCATCGGGCAGGCCAGCCGCGAACATGCGATCAAATGGTGGTCGGCGGACCGGCTGGCGGAAAGATTCGAGCATGTCTACGACCATATCCGCGCGCATGGTCGCCCCCCAAGGGAAGAAGATGTGCCCTGATCCTGTCCTGATCCTGCGGCTGGCGGCCTGAGGCATGAGCGGCTCGGGAACGGTCCGCCGCATTGTTGTCACCGGCGCTGCCGGCCTCATTGGCCGTTCGGTTGTCCGGCGGCTGGTCGCGCGCGGGGATAAGGTTGTCGCTGTCATTCGTCCTGACTCCAATCCTGGCGCGACCAAGCATGTCTTGTCCGGTGCATCGGTGCTCGGCATCGACCTGGCGGAGCGCCCCGAGGAGGCGCTGGCGCGGATCGGGGCCTTCGACGCGCTCATCCATCTGGCCCAGGCACCCGGCTGGCACGCCTTTCCCAGATCGGCCGGCGCCATTGTGCGGATCAATGTCGCAGCCAGCATGGCGCTTGCCGAGGCGGCTGTTGCGGCGGGCGCACGCTGCATGGTCATGGCCTCGTCGGGCGGCATCTATGGCCCCTCGATCACGCCGATCCGCGAGGACGATCCCATCCGTCCCGGCAATGAGCTGGGGTGCTATCTGGCCTCGAAGGCCGCCGCCGAAAGCCTGCTGGGCTGCTTCAGGCCCCATCTGCCCGTCCACATCCTGAGGCCCTTTTTCGTCTATGGCCCGCAACAGGCGGCGTCCTTCCTCATCCCGCGCCTGATCCGCTCGGTGCGCGCCGGAACACCAGTGCGCGCCGATGGCGGCACCGGCCCCGCGATGAACCCGGTCTGGGTCGAGGATGCAGCGCAGGCTTTCGTGGCGGCCCTTGACTGCGACACGCCCCTGACGGCCAACATCGCGGGCCCCGACATCGTCACGGTGCGCGACATCGCAACCCTCATTGCCGCCCGGCTGGGTGTTTCTGCCATCTTCGACGAGACCGCCCTTGCCCCGCAGAATGATCTTGCCCCGCAGAACGATCTTGCCCCGCAGAACTACATTGCGGACACAGCCATCATGGCGCAAAGGCTCGGCGCGCCGGAAACCCGGTTCGCTTCGGGGCTGTCTGCCATGCTCGCCAGCCTCTCGCCGGAGTCCTGACATGTCTTCTTCCCGCATCTGGGCCGATCTGCCCGTCGACCCGGACATGACGATGCTTGATGCGGCTGACCTTGATGCCGCAAATCCTGACAGCCGGACGTGCGCCACCGCCCTCGATCTGGCCGAGCTGCGCGACAGGCTCGTGGTCCCGGCCATCGGCGCGCGCGCCGCAGGTGCTCCCCCGACTTCGCAGGACAGCCAGCAGGACAGCCAGCAGGACAGCCAGCAGATCAGGCTGCACCATGGGCGCCCCTTGCTGTTTCCCGCTGTCGTGAATGACCGGATCGTCGGCGACGACCTCGCGATCACGCTGGCGGATGCCTCCGATCCGGCGCTGCAATATGTCTATCTCAACATGGTCAAGAATGCGGGCGGCGAACACAACACGCCCCTGTCCGACCCATGGTACCGGCGGCACCTGCATCGATCCCGGCGGCTGCTCGGCAGCGCGAAGGGGCTGGTTCTCGATGTCGGCTGCGACAATCCCGCCCTGAGCCGCCAGCTGTTTCCCGCAGGCGTCCGCTATGTCGGTCTGGACCCTGGCCTTGGACCCCGGTCGGAGCCCTGCCTGGCCGGGATGGCGGAGTTCCTGCCCTTCCGCGCGCAAACCCTGGACGGGGTCGCCTTCCTCACCAGCCTTGATCATGTCCTCGACTATCAGGCCGCCCTTGACGAGGCCTGGCGCGTGCTAAGGCCAGGCGGGCAGCTCTTTCTCGCCACACTTATCTGGACGCAGCGCGCCGAGCTCATCAACGACAACATCCATTTCCACCATTTCCGCCAATATGAAATCGAAGGTGCCCTGGCCGCCTTCCGCATTGACCAGATCACGCGTCATGTGTGGAAGGGCGACGATCATCGCTTCGGTGTCTATCTCATGGCAACAAAGACAGCGACATGATGCAGGCCTCGCGCCAGCAGGGTGGGGAAGGCGCGCCGGAGCGGGGCCCCGTTCTGGTGACCCTTGACGTGGACTGGGCGCCGGACTGGATGATCGAGGCTGTGGCCATGCGTCTGGTGAAGGCGGGGGTGAGGGCCACCTGGTTTGCGACCCATGACAGTCCTGCCATGCGCCAGCTCCGGCATGAGCCGCTGTTCGAGATCGGGTTGCATCCCAATTTCCTGCCCGGCAGCAGCCATGGCGCCACGCCCGATGCGGTGTTCGGCACGCTGAGGGGCTGGTTTCCCGATGCCACCACCTGCCGGACCCATTCGCTCGTGATGTCGGAGCCGCTGCTGGCGCAGATGGCGTGCCGGTTCGGCATCGAGATCGACTGTTCCGTGCATCTTCCGCGCACGGCCCATGTCGTGCCGCATGAGCTGCATCTGTCGGAGCGGGGAGATTCTCTCATCAGGCTGCCGCATGTCTTCCAGGACAACATGCACGCGATGAGCCGCCGGAGCTGGACCTTCGCCGGGGTGGGGCTCGAGACACCGGGCTGGAAGGTGCTCAACTTCCATCCCGTTCATGTCATCCTGAACAGCGCGGACCTGCAGCGTTACGAGGCCCTGAAGCGCTCGGGCCCCTTGTCTGCCATCACTCGGGCTGACCTGCCGCCCATCGGCATGGATGGGCCTGGAACGGGCACATTCTTCGATGCCGTCCTTGCAGAGCTTGGCGGGCAGCGCTCCTTCACGGTCCAGGAACGCGTCTTGCTCTGGTCAGGCGAAGGGCGCTCCTGATGCGAAGGCTGCGGCTCGGGGTCATCGGTCGAACCGAAATGCTGCTCGAGGCGGCGCATCAGGCGGCGGCGGCGGGGCACGAGATTGCCCTGGTCGCGACCTGCCGGCCATCCGGTCATGAGTTGGCGACGGAGGCCGATTTCGAAGCCCTGGCGCAAGCCAGCCATGCGCCCTTCCTGCGCCACCGCGAACTGACATCGACGCAGGGCCTTGAGCAGGTCCGGGCGGCCCGCTGCGACCTGGCCATTTCGATGAACTGGCTGACACTGATCCCGGCCGCCTTGCGTGACCTGTTCGTGCATGGCGTGTTCAATGCCCATCCGGGCGATCTGCCGCGCTACAAGGGCAATGCCTGCCCCAACTGGGCGATCCTGAACGGAGAAAGCAGCATCGGGCTCGTCATCCACCAGATGGAAGACGAGCTCGACAGCGGCGCCATTGCCGCCAGGCGGTTCCACGCCCTGTCTCCCGACACCACGATCGCCGATGTCTATGACTGGCTCAGGCTCTGCGTGCCCGAGGCTTTCGGAGAGGTCATCACTGCCACGGCACGCGGAACCCTTCAGCTCAGTCCACAATCGACCCTGGCGCAGGATTCCCTGCGTTGCTACCCGCGCCGGCCGGAGGATGGCCGCATTGACTGGGCGCAACCCGTCGGGGCCGTTGACAGGCTGGTGCGGGCATCAGGCGCGCCCTTTTCCGGGGCCTTCACCTTCCTGAATGGCGACAGGAAGCTGACCATCCTGTCGGCGCGACCCGTCTTTTCTCCGGCGCCCTTTCTTGCCATCCCCGGACAGGTTGCCTATGCACGCGACGGGGATCCTGTGATCGCTGCAAACGGCGGCTATCTCAGGCTGACGGATGTGCGTCTTGATGGCAGTCCCGATGCGGCAACGGCAAAAAAAACCGTTCTCTCCTCGCTGCGCAACCGCCTGACATAGAGCCCCCACAGAGCCCCCCATGGAGCCCCCATGCGCGACGCGCGGCAACACGTCCTGGAATTCTCGGATTTCACCGAGGCGAACTATCGCTCCCTCATCAGGCTGGCCAAACGGACATACCGTTTCGTCGGCTTTCAGGACGTGCCCGACGAAGCGCATGTTCTCTGGCGCCATGATCTCGATGCATCGATGAACCGGGCGCTCAGGCTGGCGCGGATCGAGCATGAGGAGGGGGTGAAGGCCACTTATTTCCTGTTTCCGCGCTGCCTTTACTACAATCTGCTCAACCCGCTCACGCACCGGCTGGTCACGGACATCATCGCGCTCGGGCATGATATCGCGCTGCATTTCGACCCCACGCATTTTAGCGGGGGCTTGACGCGCGAGCGGCTTTTCGACGCCATTGCCGCGGAGCGCGATCTCCTGACATCCGAATTCGGTGTCGCGCCGACAGCGGTGAGCTTCCATCTTTTTGGCGTCCTGCCGGAGCCGATGCCCGATGATGACGCGATTTCCGGGCTGGTGAACGCCTATTCGAAGCGCCTGCGCGAGACCTATGGCTATGTCTCTGATTCCAACGGCATCTGGCTGCACAGGCGCCTGGGGGATGTGCTGACTGAAGCGCGCGAGGACAGGCTTCAGGTGCTGACCCATCCCGAATGGTGGACGGCCGAGGTCATGGCGCCGCGCGCGCGCCTCCAGCGCGCCATCGATGGCTACGCCGATGCGATGGGGCAATGGTATGACGAGACGGTTGCCAGTTCCGGCCGCCCGAACCTGAGGTAGCGGCCACAGACATGTGCGGGATCGCAGGCTACATCACGCGCAATGGCGCCCCGGCCGATGGCGGAATCGTGAAGGCCATGCGCGATGCGCTGGCCCATCGCGGACCTGACGGCAAAGGCCTGCATCTTGATGGCCCTGTGGGCCTGGGTCACCGGCGGCTGTCGATCATTGACCTGCGGCGGGTGGCCAGCCAGCCCATGCATTCGGCAGATGGCCGCTGGACCATCATCTACAATGGCGAGATCTACAATTTCCGTGAGCTGAGGCGCGAGCTGGAAGCGGCGGGCTGGACGTTCCGCACGCGCTCGGACACCGAGGTGCTGATTGCGGGGGCAGCACTCTGGGGCATCGGGACCCTGGCCCGCCGGCTCGACGGCATGGCGGCCTTTGCGCTCTGGGATGCGCGCGAGCGCAAGCTGCACCTTGTGCGCGACCGGTTCGGCGTCAAGCCGCTCTATCTCTGGCGCGGACCTGGATTCATTGCCTTTGCCTCCGAAATCAAGGCCTTCTGCGCCCATCCCGCCTTCCATGTGAAGGTCAATGAGGCGGCGCTGCACGAGTATTTCACCTTCCAGAACCAGTTCCGCCCGCACACCCTGTTTGACGGGGTCGAGCAGCTGCCGCCTGCGACGATCCTGACCATTTCCCCGGATGGCGAGCGTCGGGAGCGTTACTGGGACTTCGATTTCTCGAAGCCGCAGGCGATGGACCCTGACGAGGCCGTCGCGGTTCTGGAAGACCTGATGGGCAAGGCGGTCGAGCGGCAGCTGGTCTCGGATGTGCCGGTCGGGGCCTATCTCTCGGGCGGGATGGATTCGGGGACCCTGGTGGCGCTGGCCAGCCGCCATGTGCCCCGGTTGCAGACCTTCACGGCCGGCTTCGAGATGAGCCGCGTCGATGGCGTGGAGGCCATGTTCGACGAGCGCGCGGCTGCCGAGCTGATGGCCTATACCTACCGCACGGAGCAATACGAGCAGGTGATCAACGCCGGCGACATCCGCTGGTCCCTGCCCCATGTCGTCTGGCATCTGGAGGATCTCAGGCTCGGCATGAGCTATCCCAATTACTATATCGCGCGGCTGGCTTCGAAATTCGTCAAGGTCTGCCTCTCGGGTGCGGGCGGAGACGAGCTGTTTGGTGGCTATCCCTGGCGCTATTACCGGGCGTTCCGCTCGCTCGACCGGGACGATTACCTGCGCAACTATTACGGCTTCTGGCAGCGCCTGACCACGGCCGAGGACCGCAAGCAGCTCTTCGGCCTTTCGGCGGATGATGAAGGGGAGATGTTCAACGTCTTCTGCTCGGTCTATGCCGATGCACCGAACCATTCCTTCGAGACCCCTGAGCAACAGATCGCGGCCTCGCTCTATTTCGAGTGCAAGACGTTCCTGCCGGGCTTGCTTCTGGTTGGCGACAAGCTGTCGATGGCCAGCGGGCTGGAAGAACGCTTTCCTTTCCTTGACAATGCGCTGGCTGATTTCGCGATGCGCCTGCCGGCCAGCCACAAGCTGTCGGACCTGCAGCAGATGCTGTCGATCGACGAGGATGCGCTGCGGAAGAAACTTCTGGTGCAGGATGCTTTCACGGGGGGCAAGAGCTGCCTCAGGCAGGCCATGGCGCATGTGCTGCCCGAGGAGATCATGACCCGCAGGAAGCAGGGTTTCTCCTCGCCCGAGGCCTCCTGGTTTCGCGACGAGAACGTGGATTTCGTGCGCGACATGCTGCTGGGGCAGAATCTGGCCTCGGGCGCCTATCTGGACCGGGCCTTCGTGCGTCGCACGGTCAATGACCATGTGGCGGGCCGCCGCAACAACCGCCTGCTGATCTGGTCCCTGCTGTCATTCGAGCAGTGGTGCCGCACGTTCCTGAACAACGAGCGGCCGCAATGAGTGACGGCCATGATACGCAGCCATGATACGCAACCATGATACGCAACCACGATCCGGGACCTGCATGATCTGCGCGACACCCTGCCATCGCGTTTTTTCGCTTGATTGTGCCGGCCGGTTTGTCATCCAGCTGTGCTGTGCAGGTTCATTGCGTGAATCTGCCTGTCCATCTCTTCCCCAGGGGGCCGGCCTGAACACCGCGCCCCTTGCATCATCCTCGTGAGCCGCCCCGGAGAGTGCCCGCATGTCAGCCATCCCGCCGATCGAATTCATTGACCTGAAGGCCCAGCGGCAGCGGATCGGCCCGGCCATGGATGCAGCCATCCTCGAGGTCGTGCATGAGGGGCGTTATATCCTGGGGCCGCAGGTTGCCGCGTTCGAGCGCCAGCTGGGCGCCTTCTGCGGGGCCAGCCACACGATGGCCTGCGCCAATGGCACCGACGCCATCGCCTTGCCGCTGATGGCGATGAAGCTGCGTCCGGGCGATGCGGTCATCTGCCCGAGTTTCACTTTTGCTGCGACCGCCGAGGTTGTGGCCTGGCTTGGCGCGACCCCCATCTTCGTCGACATTGACGAGGCGACCTACAACATGGACGCCAACGGGCTGGCGGCGGCCATGGCGGTGGCGCAGCAGAACAACCTCAAGGTGCGCGCCGTGATCGCGGTCGACCTGTTTGGCCAGCCGGCCGACTATGACCCGATCGAGGCTTTCTGCGCGACCGAGGGCCTCGTCCTGATCGCGGATTCCGCGCAAGGCTATGGCGCAAGCTACAAGGGCCGCACGGCAGGCTCCATTGGTGATTTTGCGACAACCAGCTTCTTTCCCGCCAAGCCCCTGGGCTGTTATGGCGATGGCGGGGCGCTGTTCTACAAGGACAGCCAGTGGACCGAGGTGCTGCGCTCGCTGCATGTGCATGGCCAGGGCACCAACAAGTACGAGAATGTCAGGATCGGCGTGAACTCGCGGCTGGACACGATCCAGGCGGCCATCCTGCTGCAGAAGCTGGCGGTTTTCGGTGACGAGATCGCGCGCCGCCAGGTGGTGGCGGCGCGTTACACGAGTGCCCTTCGCGACGTGGCGGTGACCCCTCATGTGATGGAGGGGTGCGTCTCCACCTGGGCGCAGTACGTGCTGCGTGTCGATGCGGGCAGGCGTGCCGCTTTCATTGAGGAGCTGAAGGGCCGGGGCGTTCCCACGGCGATCTATTATCCAAAGCCGCTGCACCAGCAGATTGCCTACAGGCGGTTCCCCGTGGCGGGCAACGGCCTGCCGGTCTCGGACCGGGTCTGCCATGAGGTGGTGGCCTTGCCGATGCATCCTTATCTCGAGGCCGCGACGCAGGACTACATCATCGATGCCGTGCGCGAAGTCCTGAAGAACCAGGCCTGACGGGGCGGCGACCGCGCTGCGGCGCGATGCTGTGCTTGCTCGGCGGTTGACATCCGGGCCACCTGAACGCAAAGGCATCCGGCCTGAGCCAGATGTTCACCGGGGCGCGCTGGCGCTCCGGTTTCCCTGTTGACTGTCATGTGCGGACCGTGAGGCGCGGTTTGATCCGCAACGTGTTGATCCATAACTCGCGAGGTCCGTTTCCAAATGTCATCCGACACAAAGCCCATGGTCAGTGATCTGATCGCCCGCGTTGCCGCCCGCCAGTACACGATTGGCATCATCGGTCTTGGCTATGTCGGCATTCCGCTGGCGCTCACGGCCTGCAAGGCGGGCTTTCCCGTCATTGGCTTTGACATTGACGAGCCGCGGGTGGCGCAGCTCAACCGTGGAGAGAGCTTCATCAAGCACATCCCGACCTCTGCCATCAATGAGGCAGTCAAGGACGGGCGCTTTGTCGCGACGACGGATTTTGACCGGCTGAAGGAAGCCGACGCCATCATCATCGCGGTTCCCACGCCCCTGTCGAAGCAGCGCGAGCCTGATCTCAGCTATGTCGAGAAGACGGCGCAGGCCATTGCGCCGCGCCTGCGCAAGGGACATCTGGTCGTGCTGGAATCGACGACATGGCCGGGCACGACCGACGAGATCATGCGCCCGCAGCTCGAGGCCGGCGGACTGAAGAGCGGTGTTGATTTTTTCCTGGCCTTCTCCCCGGAACGCGAGGATCCAGGCAACGAGAACTTCTCCACCTCCACCATCCCCAAGGTGGTGGGCGGCGATGGCGATGCAGCGCTCAGCCTGGCCGTGGCGGTCTACAATTCTCTGGTGGTCAAGACCGTGCCGGTCTCCTCATCGGCCACGGCGGAGGCGGTCAAGCTGACCGAGAACATCTTCCGCGCCGTCAACATCGCGCTCGTGAACGAGTTGAAGGTGATCTACGACAAGATGGGCATCGATGTCTGGGAGGTGATCGATGCCGCCAAGACCAAGCCCTTCGGCTTCATGCCGTTCTATCCCGGCCCCGGCCTTGGCGGGCATTGCATCCCGATCGATCCGTTCTACCTGACCTGGAAGGCGCGCGAGTTCGATGTGACCACGCGCTTCATCGAGCTGGCCGGCCAGATCAACACCGGCATGCCGCATTATGTCGTGGACCGCATGGCGGAGGCGCTCGACCGGCACTCAGGCCGCGGCCTCAGCCGGGCCAGGGTGCTGGTGATGGGCATCGCCTACAAGAAGAACATCGACGACATGCGCGAGAGCCCCTCGCTGCGCCTGATCGAGATCCTGGAGGCGCGCGGCGCCACCACCTCCTACCATGATCCGCATGTGCCGGTGATCCCGCGCACCCGCGAGCATGCCTCGCTCACGGGCCGGACATCTGTTCCGCTCGATGCCGCGACAGTCGCCGACCATGACGTGGTCCTGATCGCCACCGACCATGATGCGGTGGATTACAAGGCTCTCGTGGCTTCAGCAAAACTGGTCATCGACACACGCAATGCCTGCGCCCGCGCGGGTGTGGTCGCTGACAACGTGGTCAAGGCGTGATCGCCCGGAGCGGGCCCCCCTCGGGATTGGCAGGCAGCAGATGACAAGTTTCGCATTGATTGGCGCAGCCGGATACATCGCGCCGCGGCACATGAAGGCCATGAAGGCGGTCGGCGGCGATCTCAAGGTCGCGTTCGATCCCAATGATTCGGTCGGCGTGATGGACAGCCATTTCCCCGACGCGCATTTCTTCACCGAGTTCGAGCGCTTCGACCGGCATGTCGACAAGCTGCGCCGCAGGCAGGAGCGCATCGACTATGTCAGCATCTGCTCGCCCAATTACCTGCACGACGCCCATATCCGCTTCGGCTTGCGGGCCGGGTCGGACATCATCTGCGAGAAGCCGCTTGTCCTCAATCCCTGGAACATTGACGGTCTTGCGGAGATCGAGCGCGAGACCGGCCTGACCATCAACACCATCCTGCAGCTGCGGCTGCATCCGGCGATCATCGCGCTGAAGGAGCGCATTGCCCTTTCGAACACGCGCCATGCGGTCGACCTGACCTACATCACCTCACGTGGCCGCTGGTATCATGCTTCATGGAAGGGCGAGGACAGCAAGTCGGGCGGGGTTGCGACCAATATCGGCGTGCATTTCTTCGACATGCTGGCTTTCGTGTTCGGGCCGCTCAAGTCGCAGAAGGCGCATCTGCGTGATGGTGAACGTGCCGGCGGCTTCCTTGAATATGAGAAGGCGGATGTGCGCTGGTTCCTGTCGGTTGACCGCAACGACCTGCCAGCCGGGATCCGCGACACAAAGACCACGTTCCGGGCCATCACGGTCGATGGCGAGGCCGTCGAGTTCTCGGACGGGTTCACCGACCTGCACACCCAGTCCTACGAGAAGATCCTCGCAGGCACGGGTTACGGGCTGGATGACGTCCGTTTCTCCATTGAAGTCGTGTCGGCCTTCCGGACCCTGCCGGTGACCGCGCAGGGCGAGGTTCATCCTGTGATCGCGGCAAGAACAGCAGCATCAGGAACGGGAGCCTGATGGTCATGTCGAACGCTGTCATGTCGAACGCGGACGAAATGCGGGACGATTCCCGCCATCCGGGCATCAAGGTCCATGTCAGCGCGTTTCTCGACGCGGGCGCCGTGGTCGGGCCCGGCACGAAGATCTGGCACTTCGCGCATGTGCTGCCGGACACCCGGATCGGCAAGGATTGTGTGCTTGGGCAGAATGTCATGGCAGGCCCCCGCGTGGTCATCGGCGATGGCTGCAAGATCCAGAACAACGTGGCGCTTTATGAGGGGGTGGAACTGGAGGATGGCGTCTTCTGCGGCCCGTCCTGCGTGTTCACCAATGTCAACAATCCCCGCGCCTTCATGAACCGCAAGGCCGAGTTCCGGCGCACCCTGGTGCGCAAGGGGGCCTCGATCGGGGCCAATGCGACGATTGTCTGCGGCCATACGCTGGGGGCTTACTGCTTCATCGCCGCCGGTGCCGTGGTGGCGGGGGATGTGCCGGATTTCGCGCTCATGGCTGGCGTGCCGGCCCGCCGGATCGGCTGGATGAGCCGGGCGGGTGCGAAGCTGGGGGCGGACCTCACCTGTCCCGAGACCGGCGAGCGCTATCGCGAGACGACCGATGGCGGGCTGGAGGCCCTCGATCCGGCTTGAGCTGCAAGACTCGCCAGTCAAGACTCGCCAGTCAAGACTCGCCAGTCAAGACTCGCCAGTCAAGACTCGCCAGTCAAGACTCGCCAGTCAAGA
>JAYWHQ010000507.1:0-7841 GCA_043777655.1 Allobosea sp.
CCGTTCAGCACATAGCGGTCGCCCTTCTTCTCGGCCTTCAGCCGCATGGACACCACATCGGAGCCGGCACCAGGCTCGGACATGGCAAGCGCTCCCACATGCTCGCCCGAGATCAGCTTGGGCAGATAGCGGCGCTTCTGTTCAGCCGTTCCGTTCTTGCGCAACTGATTGACGCACAGGTTGGAATGCGCGCCATAGGACAGGCCGACCGAGGCAGACGCGCGCGAGATTTCTTCCATCGCCACCGCATGTTCGAGATAGCCAAGGCCCGCACCACCCCACTCTTCCTCAACCGTGATGCCCAGCACACCCAGATCGCCCATCTTGCGCCAGAGATGCATGGGGAACTGGTCGGTGCGGTCAATCTCGGCGGCCAGCGGCGCAATTTCGGCTTGCGCAAAGCTCTGCACGCTTTCACGGATGGCGTCAGCCGTTTCACCGAGATCAAAGTTGAACGGGCGCGGGGTGTTGGCGAGCATGGGTGACATCTCCGGTTTGGCAGGCGGGGCGCTGTCACCTCCGCCAAGTCATTCCGGTGTTATAGCGCGCTTGTCACGCCTGTCAGGCCACTTCTCGCGCAATTCGCATGCGCAATGGCGCACGCGACGCGCCCTCCGAAGACCAATCAGTTGCGGCCCGGATCAGTCCCCAGCGAGCCGGTCGAGGCCGGATCGCGATAGACCACACGCGGGCGTGGCGCTGGGCGGGCGGCTGTGCGCGGCGCCTCGACGGGCGGGGCCGCAATGACCGGCGTTGCTTTCGCGCGCGGCTTTTCGATGGTCTCGACGGATGTCTTGGGCGAGGTGGTCTCTTCGCGCTCCGTCTTGCTGCTGGCCAGAGCCGCACCGTTGCGCGGCTTGCGCGTGCCGATATCGAAGCGCCCCTCGCGCCAGGCCTGGAACTCTTTCTCCGAGCCATAGAAGGCATTGCGGTCAACGTCGCCGGTGATGCCGGGCACGCGGCCGGTCGTGGTGAACTGCCAGAAGGCCCAGGGGCGGTTCTCGTAGCGCTCATGCGGCTTTGCTGCAGTCGAGCGGATCCAGAATGGCAGGTGGTTGAACTCGTTGGTACCCTCGAACACATCCTCATGGAAATTGATGTCGGTGTAGATCACCGGCTTCTTGCCGTAATGGGCTTCAAACGCACGGGCCATCTCGCGCACCTTGGCGCGCGCCTTGTCCGGCGTCGTGCGCGGGCAACGTGAGGCATTGTTCCACTCGGCATCGATCACGGGCGGCAGATCATTGGCCTCGCGCGGCACATTCTTGATGAACCAGCGGATCTGGTCCTGGATCGGGCGGCACCAGAAGATGAAGTGATAGGCGCCACGCGGAACGCCGGCCTCTTTGGCGCCAGCCCAGTTCTCGCGGAAATTCTCGTCGAGATGGTCACCGCCCTCGGTCGCCTTGATGAAGGCGAAGCGGGTGCCGGCAGCCTTGACCTTGGCCCAGTCAATGTCTTTCTGCCACTTGGAGATGTCGATGCCCTGCACAGGCTTCGACTTGGCATCGCGCACGCCATGATGCGGGCTGGAATCGCCCTTCTTCGGATAGGGCGAGCGAGCCATGTAGGCATCTGCCGGCGCCAGCGCACCCAGCGTCAGCGCAATGCTGAAAGCGGCAGCACCCGCAACCGTAAAACGCCGGAAGGCCGATCTGATCTGCATGACGCAACACCACCCCAGAAAGGTGATCCATTGCGCAGGCGCGGTTAATGCGGCGTTAGCAAAAGCTCAAATTCGAAGGTTGCGGTTGAGGAAGGGTTAACCGCAAAGGCCCGTGCAACGTGAAAATTGCCGCATGGCTCACTTGTCGCGCGGCTTGAAGTCCTTCTTGAATCCAGGCTTGAAATCACCTTTTCCCTTGAACTCTGACTTGCCCTTGAAGCCGGGCTTGCCACCTGGCTTGCCACCGAAACCCGGCTTCCCGCCCGGCTTGCCCTTGAAGCCAGCTGGATCGCGCGGCTCGCCCGGGCCGCGGGCTTCCGAAGTCGCGCCAAAATCAGCGCGCGGCTTGAACTCGGAGCGCTCGCCACCCTCATAGCGCTCTTTCGGCTTGTCGAACTTGGCGCCCTTGTCGAAACGGCGCGGCGCGCCTGCCGGCTTGCCCTTGTTGGCGGGCTTGTCATAGCGCTTGCCGCCCGGACCGTCAGACACCGAGCTGCCCTCGGCCAAGGGCTGGATCTGCACGTCGCGATCATCCGACTTGCGGATGGCAGCGGCAAACTTGGCAGCTGAATCCTTGACGATCTCGAACTTGGTCTCGCGATCATAAATCTTGATGTTGCCGATCTCGCGCTTGGTGACATGGCCCACGCGGCAGATCAGCGGGATCAGCCATTTCGGATCGGCATTCTTTTCGCGCCCGACATTGAGGCGGAACATCATCATCTCGCCTGTTGGCCGGTCATCGCCGCCATAGGGCGCGCGTTCGCGCGGTGCGCCTTCCTGATATTCGCGCGGCTCGCGCGGTGTCCGGTCGCGCTCGGGCGCCGTCTTGCCGAAGCTGTTGCGCTCGCGCTGCGGCGGGCCTGAATCGTGCAGATCTTCCGGGGCAGGCAGACGCGCACGGAACAGGCGGGCGAGCGCGGTCGCGATATCCTCGGCAGAGCGGCCCTGCAGCAAAGCCTGCGCCAGAACAGTGTCTTCCTCGGTTGCTTCCGCTGTCAGGATCGGGTCCTTCAGCAGGCGCTCGACATCGCGGGCGCGGATGTCCTCGGCCGTTGGCGCGCCGCTCCAGGTGGCATCGATGCCGGCGCCAAAGATCAGCCCTTCCGCCTTGCGGCGGCGCGTATAAGGCACCAGCAGCACGCAGGTGCCGCGCTTTCCGGCTCGGCCCGTGCGGCCCGAGCGGTGCAGCAGCGTTTCCTTGCTGCCCGGCAGATCAGCATGAATGACCAGTTTCAGATCCGGCAGATCAAGTCCGCGCGCGGCGACATCGGTCGCGACACAGACCTTGGCGCGGCCATCACGCAGCGCCTGGAGCGCATGGCTGCGCTCGCTCTGCGTGAGTTCGCCAGACAGCGCGACCGCACCAAAGCCGCGCTCCACCAGTGCCGCATGCAGATGTCGCACGGCCTCGCGGGTGTGGCAGAACACGATGCTGGCACCGTCCTCATAGAAGCGCAGCACATTGACCACGCCATGCTCGATCTCATTGGGCGCGATGCGGATGGCGCGATAATCGATGTCGCCATGCGGCTGGTTCTTCACCAGCGTGTCGATGCGCAGCGCATTGCGCTGATAGCTGCGGGCCAGCGTCGCGATGTCGCGTGGGATGGTGGCCGAGAACAGCAGGGTGCGGCGTGAGGCAGGCATCGCCTCCAGCATGAATTCGAGGTCTTCGCGGAAGCCGAGATCAAGCATCTCGTCAGCCTCGTCGAGCACGACCGCCTTCAGCTCGGAAATGTCCAGTTGGCCACGCTCGATATGGTCCTTCAGGCGGCCTGGCGTGCCCACAACGATGTGGCAGCCGGCATCCAAGGCGCGGGCCTCGCGCCGCGCATCCATGCCGCCGACGCAGGCCACGACGCGGCCACCCGCCTTGGCATAAAGCCAGGTGAGTTCGCTATGGACCTGCATGGCCAGCTCGCGCGTTGGGGCAATCACCAGCACGGCAGGCGGCCCGGCATGACCCAGCTTTTCGGCATCGCCCAGAAGCGTGGTGGCGAGTGCGAGCCCATAGGCCACCGTCTTGCCGGAGCCGGTCTGCGCCGAAACCAGCAGGTCGCGATCCGTCGCCTCGGGTTCGAGCACGGCGAGCTGAACCGGCGTCGCGGTCAGGTAGTCGCGGGCGACAAGTGCTGCCGAAAGCAGGGCCGGCAAAGGCGGAAAGGCTGTCGGGGCGACATCGGGGGCGTTCATGGGGCGTTATGTCCAGTGCAGTGAGGCGGGCATGCCATTGGGCCGCTGACGATAAGCTCGTTCAGCAAGACACGGGCAGGCAACCGGCGTGATTTCACCGCGCTGATAAACGAATACGGTCGCAAAGGCTATGGTGGGCCTGCCCGTGCAGCAAGATTGCCCTTACTCCACCGGCTCCGGACCCTCATCCGGCACGGCTTGCCCTGCAGGCTGCACCTGCGCGGGCGCCGCCGCCACGGGCGCAGGCAGAGGCTGCGTCTGCACCGGCACCGGCGCGGGCTGCGGCCTGCCACGGCTGTTCCAGGTGCGGGTGCCGATGTCGAAGTGGCCCTGGCGCCAGCCCTCGAACTCTTCTTCCGAGCCATAGAAGGCGTTGCGGTCGACATCGCCACGAATGCCCGGGACGCGGCCCGTCGTGGTGTATTGCCAGAAGGCCCAGGGGCGGTTGTTGTAGCGCGCTTCGGGTTTGGCTGCGGTCGAGCGCAGCCAATAGGCATAGCCGTTGAACTGGCCTTCCAGAATGTCCTTGTGGAAGGTGATGTCGGTGTAGATCACCGGCTTCTTGCCAGTGGTCTGCTCCAGCTCGGTCAGCATCAGCTGAATTTTTTCAAGCGCCAGTTGCTTGTTGATCTTGTGCGGGCAGGTGCGCGAATGGCCGTTCCATTCAAGGTCAAGCACGGGCGGCAGCGCATCGGGATCATTCGGGATGTGCTGGCGGAACCAGAGCGCCTGCTCATGTGCCGGGCGGCACCAGAAGACGAAATGATAGGCCCCGCGCGGCACACCGGCGCGCTTGGCGGCAGCCCAGTTGCGGGTGAACATCGGGTCGATGTAGTCGCCGCCCTCGGTCGCCTTGATATAGGCAAAGCGCGTGCCGGACGCCTTCACATCGGCCCAGTCGATCTCGGCCTGATAGCGCGCCACGTCGATCCCGTGGATCGGGTGGTTCATCGCGGTTGTGACGCCGGGATGCGGTCGCACATCGCCCTTCTGGCTGTAGCGGCCGGAATAATCGACGACGCAGCCTGCGAGGGCCGTCAGCAGGGCGCCACCAAGCAGGACGCGCGAAAGTCTGGGGAGTGTGGACCGGAACATGAAGTCACATTTCGCCCGAAAGGGTTGATGATGCGTTGACAGGCCGTTCCGCCGCGGCAGATTTGTGACCTGTTCGGCTGTTTTGTTGGCAATCACATCCGCAGCCAAAGCGTCGCTATCCCCAGGAAGGCGAAGAAGCCCACCATATCTGTCACTGTCGTGACAAAGGTGCCTGACGAAACAGCGGGGTCAATATCGAGCCGGTCCAGCGTCACCGGGATCAGCACGCCAGCAAGCGCTGCAGCCAGCAGGTTGGCGATGATGGCGAGGCCGATGACCACGCCAAGCCCCGTGCTGGAGAACCAGAGTGCGGCCATCACACCGGTGATGAGTGCAAAGGCTGTGCCGTTGACGAGCGCCACCTTCATCTCGCGGGTGAAGAATTTTCTCAGGTTCCACGCGCCCAGTTCGCGTGTGGCGAGCGCACGCACCGCGACTGTCATGGTCTGTGTCGCGGCATTGCCGCCCTGGCTGGCAACCACAGGTGCCAGCACCGCCAGCGCCACCATCTTTTCGAGACTGGCCTCGAACAGCTTCATCACCGCGGCCGCCAGAAAAGCCGTGAGCAGGTTCACAAACAGCCAGCGGAAGCGGCCCTTGGCGATCTCGGCGAAGCTGTCCGACAGTTCTTCATCGCCCGCCACGCCGCCGAGCTGCTTGACGTCGTCATCTGCCGCCTCTTCGATGACATCGACAATGTCATCGATGGTCATGACGCCGACCAGCCGCCCGCTCTCGTCCACGACAGGTGCCGCGACCAGATTGTAGCGCTGGAACATGCGCGCCACATCTTCCAGATCATCGGTGGCGGCCACCGTGCGGCGGTCCTCGTCCACCAGCTTGTCGATCTTGACCGGGCGTTTCGTCCGCAGCAGCTGGTCAAGCGGTACCGCGCCAAGGAAATGATGCGCCGGGTCCACCACGAACAACTCGTAGAACCGGTCCGGCAAGTCGGTGGCCTCGCGCATGAAATCGATGGTCTGGCCAACGGACCAGAAGGGCGGCACTGCCAGCACGTCTGTTTCCATGCGTCGACCGGCTGAGCCTTCCGGATAGTCGAGGCTCTTTTGCAGTGCGATGCGCTCGGAAGCGGGCATCTTGTCGAGGATCTCGGCCTTGTCGGCCTCGTCCATGTCTTCGAGAATGTAGACCGCGTCATCGGAATCGAGGTCGCGCATGCCTTCCGCGACGGTCTCGGCAGGCAGTTCCTCAAGAATGTCCTCGCGCACCGAATCATCGACTTCGGTGAGCGCCGCGAAGTCGAAATCGGCCCCCAGCAGCGAGATGAGTTTGGGCCGGTCCTCGGCATCCAGCGCCTCGATCAGCGCACCCATGTCGGCCTCGTGGAGATCGTCCACAAGGCCGCGCAAGGTCGTGACATCGGAGAGCAGCACGGCTTCCGAGACATCGGCGACAAAGCCGGCGTTCATCATCCCGTCATCATCGCGAACGTCATGTTCTGCGCTGTCGAGCGCAACCAGAATCGGGGCGTCAGTTTCGCTCATCTGCCCCTCCGGGATTCGTTGCTGCAATGCTGTTGTGCGCCGGTTCTGACAGGCTGAGACGCGACTGACAACGCGTCGCGCGGCAATTGTGCCAATCTATGGCGTCGGCGCGCGATTCGACGCTGATTGTCTCCCGGATGAGTCGAAACCGTGACGAAGCCTGAAATGCCAAGCGAACCGAAGCCCGAAAAATCAACACCAGGCCTCGACATGCGCCAGAGCCGTCGGGTCATGCTTGGCGGGCTTGTGGCAGCGCTCGCGCTACCTTCGGCGCCGGTTGTGGCCGCCTCGTGCCGCCCGCAGGTACTTGGTACGTCGCGCGTCCTGCGCATCAACACCTCCGGTGGCCTGAAGGTGGGCCACAAGACCTATCCGCAAACGCTCGATCTGGCCGAATGCGAGGTGGTGCTCACCTTCGATGACGGCCCCTCCGGCGCGCCGACGCTGGCTGTGCTCGATGCGCTGCGGTCAGAATGCGTGCAGGCGACATTCTTCCTTATCGGGCGCAATGCGGCGGCCAATCCAGGGTTGGCCCGCCGCATCGTGGCGGATGGACACAGCGTCGCGCACCATTCCTTCTCGCACCCCTGGACCTTCCGGCAGCGCAGCTTCGAGGCGGGCCGTGCCGACATCCTCAAAGGCTTTCAGGCGGTGGATGAGGCCGCTTTTGGCGTGGCATCTGCCAGCCCGAGGCTGCCCTTCTTCCGCTATCCCGGCTTTGCCGACACGCCGGAGCTGAATGCGTGGCTGGCCAGCATGGGCGTCGGCGTTTTCGGTTGCGACCTCTGGGCCAGCGACTGGACGCCGATGTCGCCCGAGCGCCAGCTCTCGCTGATGATGGGCCGCCTGCGGCGCGAGCGGCGCGGCATCCTGCTGTTTCATGATGTGCAACCGCAGACCGCCGCGATGCTGCCTGCCTTCCTGCGCGCGCTGCGCGAGGGCGGCTACCGCATCGCCCATCTCGATCAGGGGCCATTGCGTCCTGCGCTTCGGGACGCACGACCTGGATGGCACGCGCAAACCGAACGCATCATTGCGGGAAGACGGTAGCGTTGGGACAAACAAAAACGGCGACCTGTTGCCAGATCGCCGTTCAAGGAGTGATGCACCCAGATATGGTGCGGCCAAGAGGACTCGAACCTCCACGGGTCTCCCCGCTACCACCTCAAGGTAGTGCGTCTACCAATTCCGCCATGGCCGCATGCCAGGAAACAAGCTTGCGCTCAGTTGCCAGCGAGGCGCGGTCTAGCAAATCGAATCCCGTGTCACAAGGCTTTGCGCCACGTTTCTTGCCAGCTATCGATGCGATCAGGCTGCGGCAGCCATATCGACCATCGAATAAACGGTCGGGCGCTTCAGCAATTCGGTGATCTCGACCT
>JAYWHQ010000508.1:0-7837 GCA_043777655.1 Allobosea sp.
TCACCACGAGGGCGCGGTCGAGATGGCCAAGGTGCTGCTGCGCCATGGTGCCGACCCTGAGCTGCGCAAGCTGGCGCAGGACGTGGTGCGCGGCCAGAGTGCCGAGATTGTCATGATGATCGGCTGGCTGCGGGACAATGGCGGCTGAACACAGCGAGGTCGCTCCGGCAGGTTCCGGCTCCCGCAAGATTCTGCCACCGCAAGGTCCGGCTCCGGCATGACCTTGCCCAGTCCTTTTTCGTCAGAGCAGGAATGCCATGTCCAAGATGACCAGCCGATTTGCCGCCGCCATGCGGCGTGCCGCCGGGGCGACGCGCGCGTTCAATGTGTTCGGTGCCACCCGCATCATCCAGAAGGCGCTCGCCGGCAGCCTCGGCACGAAAAGGGCAGGCAAGAGGCCAACTGCCGAAAAGAGGCCAATTGCGGAAAAGGCGAAGGGTGCGCGTGCGGCCAGCGACAGGCAGCGCGCGGACACGCTGGCCAGACTGCCTGCCACAGCTTCTGCCAAGGTTCCTGCCGAGGTTCCTGCCAAGGTTCCTGCGAAGACAGTTGCCAAGACGGCGGCCAAGACTGCTGCCGAGCCCAAGGCGCAGGCCGGCACCGGGGTGGTGCGTCCTTTCCGGCGTCCACTGGGCGAAGTGCTCGAGACGCTGCGGGGCCTGTCCGCCTTCACGCGCAGCCTGCCCGGCCAGAGCGGGCCGCTTTCGCCGCGCCAGATCCCTTTGCCGGATCTGCCGGAAGGCGCGAGCTTTGCCTCACGTTCCTTCACCAGCGCGGCTGGCACGCGGGCCTTCAGGCTCTATGTGCCCGCCTCGGCGCCGGAAAGGCCTGACGGGCTCATCATCATGCTGCATGGCTGCACGCAGTGTCCGGAGGATTTTGCCGCAGGCACCAACATGAATGCCTTTGCCGAAGAACACCGGCTGCTGATCGCCTATCCGGCGCAGACACGGGGCCACAATGCTTCCTCCTGCTGGAACTGGTTCGAGCCTGGCCATCAGGTCCGGGATGCGGGCGAGCCGGCCATTCTGGCCGGCCTGACCCGCAAGCTCGTCAAGGAGTTCGGCATTGACCGGGACCGGGTGTTCGTTGCCGGCCTCTCGGCCGGCGCGGCCATGGCGGTCATTCTGGGCAAGACCTATCCTGATCTCTATACGGCGGTCGGCGTGCATTCCGGCCTGGCCTACCAGTCGGCGGGCAATGTCATGTCGGCCTTGTCTGTCATGCGTGGCCAATCCGGCTCCGGCCTGTTTGGCGCGCCGGCCTCCACTGGACCCGGGTCGGATGCCGGCGCGAAACCGGTGCGCACCATCATCTTCCATGGCAGTGCCGACCGGACGGTTCATCCCTCCAATGCGCAGCGCATTGCCGAAGCCGCCATGCCTGCCATCAAGCGAGCGAGAAAGAAGAGCGAGGCAGGCTCCAACAATGGCCGCCGCTTCACCCAGACCATTGTGGCAAACGAGAATGGCAGCCCGCAGATCGAGAGCTGGCTCATTGACGGGGCTGGCCATGCCTGGTCCGGCGGCAAGGCTTCGGGCAGCTATACCGACGCCAAGGGGCCGGATGCCTCCCGCGAGATGGTGCGGTTCTTCCTGCAGGCGAAATGACACGGGCTGCCTGGCTGGCGATGGAACAAGTCAGTCGGCTGGACGTTCGAGTGGGAGGCTGGCTTGCGCGCGTCACCGCAGGCGCAGGCCGTCGCGAATGTCCCGGAGGACACCATCATGCAGAAGAAGACCACGCAGGAAACCATCAGGGTTCAGGAAACCATCAAGGTCGAACGCAAGTACGAGTCGAAGGGCCGCCCTGTCGTCACCGGCCAGCCTGAGGCGCTCGCGACATTTGCTGCCTCTGCCCGGAATGACGGCAGCAAGCCTGAAAACATCGGCCTCGAGGCGACGACCGAGACAACCGCCATTTCCACCAATCTTGGCGACAAGCATGACGCCGCCACCAAGGTGCTCCGCGAAGGCGTCCTCGGCACCGATCAGGGCGCGGATCAGGCGATCGACAGGCTGCCGGACCGTGTCACCGGAAAAAAGCCGGCAGGCTGACGGTCAGTCGCTGGAACCTTGCGGCCTCTGCAAGGTTGTTCCCGAAGACCCAACAAACCGGAGCTTCAGATATGGCCACTGCCCCCAAAACCCTCGACGACATGTTCCATGACATGCTCAAGGACGTCTATTACGCCGAAAAGCAGATCCTGAAGGCCTTGCCAAAAATGGCCAAGGCCGCGCAGTCGCCCGAGCTGAAGGCGGCCTTCTCCGCGCACAAGACCGAGACTGAGGCGCAAGTCGAGCGCCTGTCCGATGTGTTCGAGATGCTTGGCAAGCCGCCGCGCGGCAAGACGTGCGACGCCATCCTCGGCATTCTCGAGGAAGGCAAGGCGGTGATGGAAGACTATGCCGACAGCCCCGCGCTGGATGCCGGGCTCGTGGCCTCGGCGCAGGCCGTCGAGCATTACGAGATCGCGCGCTATGGCACGTTGCGGGCCTGGGCGCTGCAGCTTGGGATGAAAGAAGCGGCGGACCTGTTCGGCGCGACACTGGCTGAGGAATCCAAGACCGATGAGGCGCTCTCGATGCTCTCGTCATCAGCCAACAAGACGGCGCTCTCCAAGGCCGCCTGAGTTCTGCACGCACTTCCCCCCAGACTGGCTCCGGCAAGGTCTTGCCTTTGCAAGACAGCGCCGGAGCTTTTTTGTCACAGCAGGAACGCCATGTCCGACACCGCATTCGACGCCGACACGACCGTGCAGGATGACCTGCGCGGTGGCTCGCCACCCTGGCAGGCGGGCCATGCGCGCCCGCCGCGCAAGGCGCTCGAGCAGAACATGCGTTGCGACATCCTGATCGTGGGCGCAGGCATCACCGGCTCGCTGATGGCGCAGCATCTCACCAGCCTTGGCCACAAGGTCTGCATCATCGACCGCGAGCGCCCCGGCTTTGGCAGCACGGCGGCCAGCACCGCGATGCTGCAATGGGAAATCGATTGTCCGCTGGCGGAGCTGACCGGTTTCTATGGTTTCGAGCGGGCGGCCAACATCTATCATCGCAGCCTCCAGGCCGTGACCGGGCTGAAATCGCTGGTCGGTTCACTGGGGCTGAGCTGCGCATTCCGGGACCGGAGCTCGCTCTACATGGCAGGCGAAGGCACGACCTCGCGCGAGTTGCGGGAAGAGCACGCGCTGCGCCAGCGCGCCGGGCTGCCCGGCGCCTGTCTCGACCACCCTACCCTGTTGCGCGTGTTCCGGTTTGACCGTGAGGCCGCAATTCTCTCGCCGGGTTCGGCGGATGCCGACCCGCTGCGCATGTCGCATGAGCTGATGGCCTCGGCTGTCAGCCATGGTGCGCTGATGTTCGACGCCGACGCCGTGAGCTACAACGCGGGAGGTCACGGCGTGACAGTCGGGCTCGACAATGGCTGCGAGATCGAGGCTGGGCGCGTGGTGCTGGCCACAGGCTATGTCATGCCGGACTTCGTCAGAACCGACCTGCACAAGACGGCCTCGAGCTGGGCCATCGCCACCCCTCGCCAGGACCCGGCGGCGCTCTGGCGCGATGGCGTGCTGATCTGGGAAGCATCGGAGGATTATCTCTACGCGCGCACCACCGCCGACAACCGCATCGTGATTGGCGGCGAGGATGATGACAGCATCACCGACCCGCAGGCCCGCGATGCGCTGATGCCGGCCAAAGCGGCGACCATCCTGAAGAAGTTGGCAGTGCTTTGCCCGCGCGCCATCGCAAGGGCGGACCATGTCTGGTCCGGTGCCTTTGGCGAAACCGAGGACGGGCTGCCATTGATTGGCGAGGTGCCGGGCCATCCGCGCATCTTTGCCGCCTATGGCTATGGCGGCAATGGCATCACCTTCAGCTTCCTCGCCTCGCGCCTGATTGGCCGGATGATCTCTGGCCAGCGCGAGCCATGGTATGACGATCTGGCGCTTGATCGTCCCCGCCCCGTGGCGTGACGCCCCGGCATCCGCGCCGGCGACAGAAACAAATTGTCACCAGGCAGGCGCCGGACGGGAACCATCGCGCGCCGCAGACGTTTCCCCTGAGAGCCGGAACAGCCGCGAGCGGCCATTCTGGCAAAGCCCATCTCAAGGAGACACGTCATGTACAAATCCCTTTCCGTTGCGCTGGCCATTGGCGCTGCATCTGTCGGTGCAGCACTGGCCCAGCAGCCGCCGGCCAATCCCAATGCGCCATCCAACCCGGCGGTCACCAGCCCGTCCGCGCCTTCGGCCACGCTGCCGGCACCTGGCGCCAACAGCTTCACCGAGAACCAGGCCAAGGCCCGCCTTGAGAACCAGGGCTTCACCGGCGTTGTCGGCCTGATGAAGGATGCTGACGGCATCTGGCGTGGCTCGGCCACAAAGGGCGGTCGCGTCATGAGCGTTGGCGTCGATTACCAGGGCAACATTGTCGAGAAGTGACGAACCTGGCGGCCCGCGCCTTTTCAAGGCGCGAGCGACCCGGACGCCCACTCCCAGACTTCAACACAAAGCAAGTTCTCAACAGGAGAGACCCATGACAACCCATCTTTCGCGACTTTATGACAGCAATGCCGAAGCACAGCGTGTCGCCACCGAACTCGAAACTGCCGGCATCCCCAGCAGCGATGTCAGCGTCATCGCCAATGGCGAGGATGCCTCCGCATCCGTGCCTGACGCCGCCGATGGCGCCACAGCCGGAGCCGGTGTTGGCGCCGCCGTCGGTGGCGGTGTCGGCCTCCTGGCCGGGCTTGGCGTCATGGCGATCCCGGGCGTTGGCCCGATTGTCGCGGCGGGCTGGGCGGCTGCCACGCTGACCGGCATGCTCGCTGGCGCCGTGACCGGCGCTGCCACTGGCGGCATTGTCGGTGCCCTCACCGATGTCGGCGTTGATGAGCGTGATGCCCATGTCTATGCCGAGTCCATGCGTCGCGGCGGCTCCATCGTTCTGGTCAAGACCGAGGATGCCCACCGCGCCCTGGCCGAAAGCGTGCTCGACCGTCACGCCTCCGTCGCTGTCTCGGACCGCCGCTCGGCTTACGAGGGCGAAGGCTGGAGCGGCTTCGACGAGAAGCGCGGGCCGTACTCCGCCAATGATGGCGGCCCCACCCGTCAGCCGCCCGTCGGCATGCTCTGACACAGACAGTTGCCTCGCACCCCGGCAGATCATCGCCGGGGTGCGAGGGCGTTTCAATGACCATCCCGACGCACAGGCCCGCGATGCGTGGACCTGCCATGCGTTGAACTGCCGTGCATGGACCCATGATGCAGAAACCCCGGAGCAAACCCGCGATGCACCCTCCCCACAGCCTCACAGAAGTGACCTTCGTGCTGAATGGCACAAGCCGGACGCTCATGGTCGAGCCCTGGACGATCCTGCTGGATCTGCTGCGGCTTGATCTGGCGCTCACGGGCACCAAGAAGGGCTGCGACCATGGCCAGTGCGGTGCCTGCACTGTGCTGATCGATGGGCAGCGGCTGAATGCCTGCCTGCAGCTTGCAGTCATGCAGGAGGGCCGCGACATCGTGACCATTGAAGGGCTGGCGCAGGACGGCCGCCTGCATCCGCTGCAGCAGGCCTTCATCGATCATGATGCTTTCCAGTGCGGCTATTGCACATCGGGCCAGATCTGCTCCGGCGTGGCTTTGCTGGCTGAGGGCCATGCCGGCTCGCGCGCTGAAATTCGCGAGTTCATGAGCGGCAATATCTGTCGCTGCGGCGCCTATCCCAACATCGTCGATGCCATTGCCGAAGTGGCAGCGCAGGGGGTTGCACCGTGAACCGTTTTTCCTACGAGCGCGTGGCCAGCGTTGATGCCGCTGTTGCGACCCTTTCGGCTGGCGCCGGTGCCCGCGTGATCGCCGGTGGGTCCAACCTGATCGATCTCATCAAGTCCAATGTCGAGACGCCGGCCGGACTTGTCGACATCACGCGGATTGCGGCCATCGCGGATATTGTTGACACGGATGCCGGCGGCCTCGCCATCGGCGCATTGGTCACCAATGCGACGCTTGCGCAAGAGCCGCGCGTGGTGGCGCGTTATCCGCTGCTGGCTGCTGCCATTCTCGCCGGGGCCACGCCACAATTGCGCAATGCCGCCACAACAGGCGGCAACCTGAACCAGCGCACGCGCTGCTATTATTTCTACGACACGGCGACACCTTGCAACAAGCGCGCGCCCGGCACCGGTTGCCCGGCCATCGACGGCCGCAACCGCATCCACGCCATCCTCGGCACCAGTGCCCATTGCATCGCGACCCACCCTTCCGACATGTGCGTGGCGCTGGCGGCCCTGGCTGCGGTCGTGCATGTGCAGGGCCCCGATGGGGCGCGCGCCATCGCCATGGCTGATTATCACCGGCTGCCGGGCGATGCGCCCGAGCGCGACACGACATTGGCGCAAGGCGAGATGGTGACCGGCATCGAGCTGCCCGCTGAAGCGCAGGTCTTCGCCACGCATTTCAGCTATCTCAAGCTGCGTGACCGGCTCTCCTATGCCTTCGCGCTCGTGTCGGTCGCGGCTGGGCTCGAACTGGATGGCGGTGTCATCCGGCAGGCGCGTCTGGCTTTGGGCGGGGTGGCGCACAAGCCCTGGCGGCTGGAGGAGGCGGAGGCGCTGCTGGTGGGCCAGCCCGCGCAGGACAGCAGCTTTGCGCGCGCTGCCGATGCGCTGCTCGCAGGGGCACAAGGGCGCACGCACAACGCGTTCAAGATCGAGCTGGCGCGCCGCGCCATCATCCGTGCGCTGGCGCAGGCCGCAGCCGGCACGCCGCAATCCTCCATCGACAAGCGCATCGCTTGAGAAAAGGCCCGCCCCATGCTCACCAATGACCTTCACGTCGGCGCACCGCGCAACCGCATCGATGGGCCAGCCAAAGTGACAGGCGCGGCGACCTATGCAGCCGAATTCGCCGTGCCGGATCTGGCGCATGGCTACATCGTCAACAGCAGCATCGCCAAGGGCGCAATCAGCCGGATCGATCTGGACGCCGCGCGTGCCGTCCCCGGTGTGCTCGACATTTTCACGCATGAGAACCGGCCGCGCACGGCTTGGTTCAGCTCCAGCTATCAGGACCAGGTGGGCCCTCCCGGCAAGCCGTTCCGCCCGCTCTATGATGACGCCATTCACTATAGCGGCCAACCGATCGCGCTGGTGGTGGCGACCCATTTCGACATTGCCCGGCATGCCGCCTCGCTCATCGCCATCCACTATGAGGCTGCGCCGCACCAGACAAATCTGGAAGCCGCCCGGCCCCAAAGCTATGAGCCGCCGAGCAAGCGCTTCGGCATGGCGCCACCTTCTGACCGTGGCGATGCTGCCCAGGCTTTCAGCGAGGCGCCGCTGCGCGTTGCCCAGGAATATGCCATCGCAGCCGAGTATCACAATCCGATGGAGCCTCATGCCACGACGGTTGTCTGGCACGGCGACGAGACGCTGACGATCCATGACAAGACGCAAGGCGTGCTCAACAGCCAGGCCTATGTCACCAGCGTCTTCGGCCTGTCGGCGAAGGCGGTGCGTGTCGTGTCGCCCTTCGTCGGTGGCGGGTTCGGCTCCGGATTGCGGCCACAGCACCAGCTGTTTCTGGCGGTCATGGCCAGCTTGCAGCTGAAGCGCTCTGTCCGCGTCGAGCTGACGCGCGCGCAGATGTTCAGCCACGTGCACCGGCCCGAAACGATCAACATGCTCGCGCTGGGCGCAGATCTCGACGGGCGCCTGACGTCAGTGCGCCATCACGCGGTCGCGGCCACCTCGCAATTCGAGGACCATCAGGAGGTCGTCGTGAGCTGGTCGGGCCTGCTCTACAAGGTGGAGAATGCCTCCTTCCAGCAGG
>JAYWHQ010000509.1:0-7832 GCA_043777655.1 Allobosea sp.
AGTTCCGCATCAAGATTGCGTTGTCGCGCGTCTTTATGCGTATCAAGCACCTGAAACAATTCGGCGAGGCGCGCTCCAACGTCCCTCCCGTCTTCCTGAGTGCGCTCCTTGATGAAATCTTCCAGCAGGCCGAGCGGCTGGAAAATGCCGGTGTCATCGGCGAACAGGCAGAACAGCAGCCGGACGAGGAACTGCTCCAGCGCGTGGCCCTTGTAGCCCGAGGCCTCCAGCGCATCATGCAGCGCCCCCATCATCTCCGAGGCGGCGATGTTGGCGGGGTCCTGATCCCGGAAAATCCGCCGTTCCTGCCCGACGATGAAGCCGAAGGCCTGGACATGGTCGGCCAGATCAGCCAGCGCGAACCGCAGCGGCTTTTCAGCATCGATATCCAGATCGTAAAGCTCGAATGTCTGGAAATCCGACAACAGGATATAGCGCGGCAGCTCATGGTCCTTCAGCGCCGGAAAGTAGTCGAGCGCCTGCCTGCGTGCGGCGCGCAGATCACGCCCCGCCGATTTCTGCTCGACCAGCAGCTTGCCCTTCCAGAACAGGTCGAGATAGCCGCGCTTCTTGTCCTGCAGTTTGACGCCATGCTCGAAGCTGGCCACGCGCTTGCGCGGCACACCGAACACCTCGAAAAACGCATTGTAGAACGACTGGCTCTCGCCGCGTTCGTAATGGGCGTCTTTCCACTCATCAGCAAAATGGGCGGCCCGCGCCTTGATGTCGTTCCAGTCCAGCCGCATGCGGTCATCCCCAGCGCGAATTTCGCGCGTCACTCTTTGAGCTTAGCGGGCCGCTTGGCAAGTCGACTTTTCCGGTATTGTGAGGGTGCGGTCGGGGGGTCGCAGTCACCTCCGTGCCCAGATGGACAGCCATGCCTTTGCACGACCGCTGGACGAGATTGCCGCAGACCGGTGGACGACGCAACACCACGCGTCATGCTCGGGCTTGTCCCGAGCACCCACGTCTGCCTTTTTTGGGCTGTGCGACAACCGCTATCATCTGCAAGTGAAGACGTGGGTCCTCGGTACAAGCCCGAGGATGACGGTTGTTCGTGCGGGCGGCAGGAGCGGACTCACCAGTCCCCCAGCCCAACATTGACGAATCCCTGCCTTCGCGCGACTTGGGTGGCCCATGAGCTTGAGCCATCGCCGCGCGTTTCTGGGTGTGTCGCGCTCTGCCACCGGGCGGGCGTGGTGCGACAGGCTGGATGCTGCCGGGCTGGCGCGGGCGCAAGGCATGGCGCAGATCGAGGGCCTGCCGGACGTGCTGGCGCGCATCCTCGCCGGGCGCGGCGTCGAGGCGGCGGATACCGCGCACTATCTCGAACCCAAGCTGCGCGATCTGCTGCCTGATCCGTCTGTGCTCACCGGCATGGAAGCCGCCGCCAAGCGTCTGGCGCAAGCCGTGCGCCGGGCTGAGCAGGTGGCGATCTTTGGCGATTATGACGTGGATGGTGCGTGCTCGGCGGCGCTGCTGGCGAGCTTCCTGCAAGCGGCGGGCGCGCGCCCGCGCATCCATATTCCGGATCGGCTGATCGAGGGCTATGGCCCCAACACCGACGCCATCACCATGCTGGCGGGTGAGGGCGCAACGCTGCTGGTCACGGTCGATTGCGGCACCACCAGTCATGAGCCGCTGGCGCAGGCGCGCGCACTGGGGCTCGATGTCGTGGTGCTGGATCACCACCAGGCACCCGAGATGCTGCCCGATGTGCAGGCGCTGGTGAACCCCAACCGGCAGGATGATCTCTCGGGTCTGGGCCATCTCTGCGCAGCAGGCGTGGTGTTCATGACGCTGGTCGCGCTCTGCCGCGAATTGCGGCAGCAGGGCTTCTGGACCGGCGCCAACCCGGAGCCTCCGCTGCTCGACAGCCTCGATCTCGTGGCGCTGGCGACCGTGGCTGATGTCGTGCCTCTGGTGGGGCTCAACCGCGCTTTCGTGCGGCAGGGGCTGGCGATCATGCGCGCCCGCACGCGGCCGGGGCTGGTCGCGCTGATGGATGTGGCCGGGCTCGACGGGCCGTTGCAGCCCTGGCATCTGGGCTTCCTGCTGGGGCCGCGCATCAATGCGGGCGGGCGTATCGGCGATGCGGCACTCGGCGCGCGCCTTCTCACCACGGATGACGAGGTGCTGAGCCGCGCCATCGCGGCGGAGCTGAACCGGCTCAATCAGGAGCGGCAGGAGATCGAGCGCGCCGCCGTCGAGGAGGCTGTGGCCGAGGCCATGCTGCTGACCGACAAGGCGCCCCACCGCGCCGTGCTGGTGACAGGCTCGCGCGAGTGGCACCCCGGCATTGTCGGGTTGGTGGCGGCGCGGCTGAAGGAGCGTTTCCGCAAGCCATCCTTCGCGCTGGCGCTGAACGAGGCGGGTGGCGCCACAGGCTCAGGTCGCTCGGTCGCGGGCGTCGATCTGGGCCGCGCCGTGCGCCGCGCGGTCGAGGAGGGCGTCGCGGTCAAGGGCGGTGGCCATGCGATGGCCGCCGGAATCACACTGGCACCGGGGCAGATGTCGCGCTTTGCCGATTTTCTCGAAGCGGCGCTGACCGATACGATGGCGGCCTTGCCCGAAACCGATGTGCTGGAAATTGACGCCGCGCTGTCAGCAGGTGGCGCGCGGCCTGAACTGATGGCTGAGATCGAGCGGGCAGGGCCTTTTGGCTCGGGCTGTCCGGAGCCGGTCTTCGCCTTCCCCTCTCACCGGCTGGTGGATGTCGTCGAGGTCGGCAGCGGTGGCCATGTCCGCATCAGGTTGAAAGCAGGCGATGGCCAAATGATCGGCGGCATCGTCTTTCGCGCCGCGCAGGAGCCGCTGGGTCTGGCGCTGAAAGAGGCGCGCGGCCAGCTGGTGCATGCGGCAGGCACACTCTCGCTCGACCGCTGGGGCGGCCGAGAGAAGGTCGATCTGCGGTTGGTGGATTTCGTTGTCGCGGAAGGCCGCAAAGGCTAGGCCTGCATCTGTCAGGCGCAGGAAGATCAGAATGTCGGAATTGCAAAAGCCGCTGGTCAACACACGGATCGACGATGGAGTGGCGCTGATCGAGATCGATCACCCGCCAGTCAATGCCATGTCACAGCGCGCGCGTGCTGAGCTGCTGGCAGCCATCGAGGCAGCGGACGAGAATTCGGCGATCGACGCCATCGTCATTGCGGCCGCTGGTTCTACCTTCGTTGCAGGCGGAGATATCAGCGAGTTCGGCAAGCCGCCGCTGGCACCGCATTTGCCTGATGTGGTCAACCGGATCGAGGCCTGCGCCAAGCCGGTTGTCGTGGCTTGGCATGGCACTGCGCTGGGCGGCGGCTGCGAGATCGGTCTGGCGGCGCATGCGCGGGTCATCGATGCCAAGGCCTTGCTCGGCCTGCCGGAGGTCAAGCTCGGTTTGCTGCCGGGCGCAGGCGGCACGCAGCGCCTGCCAAGGCTGGTTGGGCAGGCGACCGCGCTTGACATCATCGCGACCGGGCGGATGGTGAGCGCCACCGAAGCGTTGACGATCGGAGCGGCAGATGAGATCGCGACTGGCGATGTCAGGGAGGCTGCCATCAAGAAGGCCCGGCAGCTGATCGGCAAACCCGTACGCCAGACATCGTTGCTGCCGCTGCCGCTGGATGGCGACAGCATCTGGGAAGACGCAACAGCTCGTGTGCGCAGGGATGCACGCGGCAGCATCGCGCCGCTGAAGGCCGTAGCGCTGGTCGAACAGGTGACGAGCCTCCCCTTTGTCGAGGGGCAGCCCCGTGAGCGGGCCGCATTTTTCGAGCTGATGGCCGGTGAGCAGAGCCTCGCCCTCCGCCACCTGTTCTTTGCCGAGCGGGCCACCTCGCGGCTGCCCGAGCTGGCACATGTGAAGGCGCGTGCACTTGCAGCGGTTGGTGTTGTTGGCGGTGGCACGATGGGCGCTGGCATCGCTGTGGCCATGCGTAACGCGGGTCTGGATGTGATCCTGATCGAGGCGGATGCGACCCGCGCCGTTGCGGCCCGGGAGCGCGTGCAGGGTCTGTGGCAGCGCAGTCTCAAGAGTGGCCGACTCACGCCTGAGGGATTGCAGCAGCGCATGGCAGGGCTCGTGGTCGCACATGACCTGGCGGCCCTGCGCAAGGTCGATCTCGTCGTTGAGGCTGTGTTCGAGGACATGGCGGTCAAGCGCGCCCTGTTTGCCAGGCTGGAGGCCGTGTTGCGGCCCCATGCAGTGATTGCCACCAACACCAGCTATCTGGACATCAATGAAATGGCTGCCGGCCTTGACGATCCGTCGCGCGTGGTGGGGCTGCATTTCTTCTCGCCGGCACACGTCATGAAGCTGCTGGAAATCGTGCGGGCTGCACAGACCGCGCCGGATGTGCTGGCCACGGCGCTGGCGTTGGGCCGGATGCTGAAGAAGATCTCTGTTGTCTGTGGCGTGTGCGATGGCTTCATCGGAAACCGCATGCTGGCGCGCTGGCGTGCGGCATGTGAGTTCCTGCTGGAAGAAGGCGCGCTGCCTTCACAAATCGACGCTGCGCTGGAAGCCTATGGGTTTCCGATGGGGCCTTTTGCTGTGCAGGACCTCGTTGGTCTCGATATCGCCTGGGCGCGGCGCAAGCGTCTGGCACCAACACGTCACCCGGATGAGCGCTACGTGCCGCTGGCGGACCAACTCTGCGAAATGGGCCATCTGGGTCAGAAGACGGAGCGCGGCTGGTATCTTTATGTCGATGGCAAGCGGCAGCCCAACCCCGAAGTCGATGCCATGGTGAGGGCGCATGCAGCAGGGAAAGGCCTGCCGCAGCGAGCATTCTCGGTTGAAGAGGTTCAAGCGCGTGTGCACGCAGTGATGCTCAACGAAGGGGCAAAGATCCTCTCCGAAGGGATCGCTGCACGCGCCTCCGATATCGATGTCGTTCTGGTGCATGGCTATGGCTATCCGCCCTGGCGCGGTGGGCCGATGCACGAAGCAGACAGGCTCGGCGCCGTCACCATGCTCAACCGTGTTCAGCAGTTGGCCGAGACAGCTGGCAGGGGTTTCGAGCCCGCGACGCTTCTGGCAGATTTGGCACGTGATGGACGCGGATTTGCTGATTGAGGCAGGTTGCAGCGCTGCGAGCAGCATCGCCCGCCACGCATCGAGCGCCGAATTCCGTTGTGCCAGACGGGCGCGCGCTTTAAGCGCTTGAAGTCATGAATGCGATGGTTCTTGTCTTTGTCGGCGCGGGTCTGGGTGGCGTGCTGCGCCATCTGGTCAATCTGGCTTGCCTGCGTGCCTGCGGCACAGCGTTTCCCTTTGGCACGCTGGCTGTCAACGTCGCTGGCTCGCTCGCGATGGGCATGCTCATCGGCTGGTTGGCGCTGAAGGCCGGCGCGGGCTGGACACAAGGCGCAAGGCTGTTTCTGGCCACGGGTCTGCTCGGCGGCTTCACAACGTTTTCTGCGTTCTCGCTCGATGCTTTCCAGTTATGGGAACGCGGCGATCTGGCGCTCGCGGCCGCCTATGTGGCGGCCTCTGTGGTTCTTTCGCTGGGGGCCCTGTTTGCTGGTCTTGGGCTGGTTCGGGGTTTGGCATGAAAACGGGTGGTTCAGGCAAGGGTGGAGCAGGGCGAGGCGGTCCGGGGCGCAGTGGCGCTGGTCGCGCAGGTCCGGGCAGAAGTGGCCCTGGCCGGAGTGGCCCTGCTGGCCGCAGCGCAAGCAGTCGCCCGCCGCGTGATGGCGCCCCGGCAAAGCTGCGTGCGAGCGAGACCAAGCCGAACAACCGCGTCGGCCGTCCCAGCCATGATCTGCGCCGTCAGGCCGCCGCGCGCCGCAAGGCAGCGGATGCCGATGCCGCGCTGAACGGCACGCCAGAGCGCAAGGCCAAACCGGCAGTGCCCCTGCGTGGTGAGGATTTCGTGCAGCAGGCCACGCCGCTGCCGCGCATCATGCCGGCCAAATCTTCACGAAAGCCTGTTCTGGAACCCGGTGCGCCCGTAGCGCCAACCAAGGCACAGACACGCGCGGCCACCGCCGAAGTCTTCGCCTCCGGCGTGCAGACACTGGACGTGACAGATGATGAAGCCGACATGCGCATCGACCGGTTTCTCGAGGCGCGCTTTCCACAGCTGTCCTTCAGCCATATCCAGCGCATCGTTCGAAAGGGCGAGTTGCGCGTCAACGGCAAGCGCGCCGAAACCAAGGACAGGCTGGAGCCCGGCCAGAAGGTCCGCATTCCGCCGCTCAAGATCGAACAGCAGGCTGAGCGGCCACGCTCGCCAAAAGTGAATGACGACACGCTCGCCTTCCTGCGCTCGATCATCCTTTACGAGGATGCCGATGTCATGGTGCTGAACAAGCCGGCAGGTTTGGCCGTGCAAGGCGGCTCCGGCACCACGCGCCATGTCGATGGCATGCTCGACGTCATGATGAGCCCGGACGGGCAGAAGCCGCGTCTGGTCCACCGGCTGGACAAGGACACAGCCGGTTGTCTGGTGATCGCGAAATCGCGCTTTGCAGCGGCGACGCTCGCCAAGACCTTCCGCTCGCGCACGGCGCGCAAGGTCTATTGGGCGCTGGTGGCCGGTGTGCCGCGCGTCAAGCAGGGCCGTGTTTCCACCTATCTTGCCCGCGAAGAGGGGGAGGATGGTGACCAGCGCATGGCGGTGGCCAAACATGGCGGCGAGGGCGCGATGCACGCCGTGACCTATTATGCGCTCGTCGATGTCTCGGCGACCAAGCTGTCCTGGCTCTCGCTGAAGCCGGTGACTGGCCGCACGCACCAATTGCGTGCCCACGCCGCCCATATCGGCCACCCGATTGTTGGCGATCCGAAATATTTCAACATCCAGAACTGGCAGTTGCCCGGCGGCATCCAGAACAAGCTGCATTTGCTGGCGCGCCGTATCGTGCTGCCGCATCCGCGCGGCAAGGGCATCATCGATGTCTCGGCACCGCTGCCGCCGCACATGCGCCAGACCTGGAACCTGCTGGGGCTGGAAGACAGCCACTATGATCCGATTGTGGATGCGCCGGACGAATAATCCGACGATCTGACGAATCGCTCTTGCGGGCACCAGAAAATCGTGTTCTATTTTTGTTCACGTTATTGTGTCCTGCCAGCCGGAGCCATTCCCATGCGTCTCGTCCTTGCTGCTTTCGCTGCCGTTTTCTTGATGATTGCGCCTGCCTGGGCGCAAACTGCACCGCTTCAACCCGTGCCCAATGCCGCTCCTGGCAGTGTTCCACCTGCGGCCAATGCCGAAAGCCGGAAGGCGGCGCGGGCGGAGGGGCGCAAGGCGTGCGCAACCGAGGCCGATGGCAAGAGCCTGAAAGGCACCGAGCGCCGCTCCGCAATGCGCGAATGCATGCAGGCGAAATTTCCGCGCGCCGCTTCCAGCCGCGAGGCGCGCACCACCACGCGGGACGGCCAGCCGACTGCAAAAGTGGCGCGCGAAGCCTGCAAGACCGAGGTTGAGCCCAAGGGCCTGAAGGGCAAGGAGCGCCGCGAGGCGATGGCCACCTGCTTCCGGGGCAAGCGCCCGGATCTGGCGGCGCGCGCCGATTGCCGCAAGGCAGCCAAGGCCAAGGGCCTGAGCGGCACCGAACTGCGCGATGCCGTCAAGGCCTGTGCGCCACAGCGCACCTGATCTGGGTTGGCACCCGATTTTGGCTTGGCGACTCGTCAGGCTCTGGCCTAAGCGAGCCTCATGAAACTGGTGATTTTCGACGTTGACGGCACGTTGGTGGATTCCGAGGCGATCATCCTCGGAGCGCAGCGCGAGGCGTTCCGTCAATGCGGTCTGGTCTTCCCCGGTCGTGAGGCAGGGCTGGGCGTGGTGGGGCTGACGCTCGACATTGCGCTGATGCAGTTGGCGGGCCTGTCTCAG
>JAYWHQ010000510.1:0-2334 GCA_043777655.1 Allobosea sp.
GCTTGATGCATTGCTCGCAGGATATGCCGCTGGCAGTCTGAGCCGGCCTCTGCACGCGCTCGTTGCCTCGCATCTTGAGATGAGCCCGCGCAACCGCAGCTTCGTTGCCGCGCTGGAAGATGCAGGCGCTGACGTGATGATGCAGTCCGGCATCACGCCATTGCTCGGTCGCGACGAACGTCTGGCAAAGATTTTTGGCGGTCCTTCTCCCGTCGCGACCTTACCGAGGCCTGCGGCTGATCCTGTTTTGCCGTCGGCTTTGCGCAATTATCTCGGCGTGTCTTCGAGCGAGATCAAGTGGCGCTTCCGGCTTCCGGGCGTGAAGGAGTACCGCGTCGAGACCAGCGATGGCGGCGAGGCGGTGCTTTACTGGATCAGGGCAGGGCGCAAGATGCCGTCTCATACCCATAGCGGACAGGAAGTCACGCTTCTGCTGAAGGGCAGCTTCAGCGATGAGCAGGGACGCTATGAGCGGGGCGATGTCGCCGTCGCTGACGACGATGTGGATCACTCACCGGTGGCTGGCAAGGAAGCTGATTGCATCTGCTTTGCTGTCACGGATGCACCATTGAAGCTCACTGGCCCGGTCATGGCCCTGTTGCGGCGGGTTTTTGGTCACTGATACGACATGATGTGATGGGGAATGGACAGGCCGCAGAGATGCGGCCTGTTTTTTTAGCCGTTTCTTCTGGAATCTGGAGAAAGCCATGCCATTGAAGCGCATGACGCCCGCCGATGGCGTCGCCTGGGTCACGGGCGCGAGTTCCGGCATCGGGCAGGCGACCGCCATGGAGCTGGCGCGGCGCGGCTGGACGGTGGCCATCACGGCGCGGCGCAATGAGCAGCTGGAGGCCATGGTGCTTGCCGCTTCTGGCCTGCCGGGACGCATGGTTGCTCATCCTGGCGATGTGACCGATGCCATGTCGATGCAGAACACGGTGCAGGGCATAGAGGCCGTCCATGGCCCGATCGCCATGGCTTTTCTCAATGCTGGCGTGGCGCCTTACGTGCGCGCTGGCGCGCTCGATCTTGAGGCTTTCGAGCAGGCCTTTGCTGTCAACCTTCTGGGAGCAGCCAAGGGTCTGGCTGCGCTTTTGCCGCGCATGGGTGAGCGGGGCCAGGGCCAGATTGCCGTCAATGCCTCCGTCGCGGGCTACCGCGGATTGCCGAAGGCCGCGGCCTACGGCGCATCAAAAGCCGCTGCGATCCATATGTGCGAGGCGCTGAAGTTCGATTGCGACAAGCTGGGCATCATTCTGCAGGTCGTCAATCCGGGCTTCATCGACACGCCGCTGACGCGCAAGAACGACTTTCCCATGCCATTCCTGATGCAGATGGACGAGGCCGCGCGCCGGGCGGTTGATGGCTTTGAGCGTGGCGGCTTCGAGGTTGTCTTTCCGCGACGTCTGGCCTGGATCCTCAAGCTCATCCAGCGCTTGCCTTATGCGCTGTATTTTCCGCTGATCGCCAAGGCGACGGGCTGGGACAAACGCAAGGATTGACGCGGATCAGCGTCGTTCGGCAATTCTGGCGGCAACGACGTCCAGCTCGGCCTTGCCGAGCGGGAAGTTCCAGACCAAGGCAATGGCACCCAGCTTGAGAACGCTTGGTACTGCCGCATACAGCAAAGCCAAGGTCAGCAGGCCGCTCTCTGTCCGAAGACCGGCGGATGGATCAAAACCCGAAAGCGCCAGCAGCGGGAAGGCGATGCCAACGGCACAGGCAAGCGACAGCTTCGTCACCAGTGCCCAGATGCCGAGATAGAGGCTGGCGCGCTCCTCACCGGTATTGGCGGTGTCGACATCGATGACATCGGCCTGGATGGCCGCAGGCAACACGACATCGGCCCCAAGCGCCAGTCCTGTGAAAACGCAGATAATGCCAAAAATCCAGACGTCGTCCGCAGACAAGAAGGCCGCACCCGAAAGAGCGACGCAAGCCATCAACATGCCCAGTGCCCAGGCGCGATGCTTCGAGGTGCGGTTGGCCAGCCAGAGCCAGAATGGCACGCCTGCGACCCCGCACAGGAAATAGAGCACGAGCAGCGGCCCTGCTGCCTCACGATTGCCCAGCCTGTCGGCGACGAAGAACAGGAAGAGCGCAGCGGGCAGGCCATTGGCGAGGCTGTTGATGAGGAAGGCCGCCAGCAGGCGCCGGAACGGATGGTTTGCCAGCATCAGCGCAAAGCCCTGGCGCAGGCTGATCCTGCTGGTGCTGCGCTCGGTTGGTTCTGGCGCGATGCGCGTGGCCAGCAGGGTGGCCAGCGGCAGGCCGATTGCAACCAGCATGGCCAGCGCTAGCAACCCGTCGCGCACGGTGCCTCCACGCAGCTGG
>JAYWHQ010000511.1:0-7810 GCA_043777655.1 Allobosea sp.
GAGCCGGTTCGGCATCGATCTGCACCGGCCTGACGGGAGACGGACCCATGCGCATTGCACCCTTCTGGCGCCAGAAGCTGGCTCTTTTCCTGCTGTGTCTGCTCGGTGCAGGGCTTGGTGACACAACTTTTCGTGCGCAGGCGCAAACCCAGAAAGCACTGGTGCGCGACGACTTGCGCAGTGATGCCACGCGGCTGGAAGCCGAGCTTCGCCGCACAGTGACCAATGCTGGCGTGAAGGCAGGTGCGGTCTGGCAGTCCGAGGCCGACACGGCTTTCCGGGCCGGCAATCCCACCCGCGCAGCCAACCAGGCCACAGGTGCCATCGCGGCTGAGCCCGCGAACCCGGCTGGCTGGCTGACCCTGTCGCGCGCCTCGCTGGCGGTGGCGGCAGCTGCAACTGACTGGAGCCAGAAGTACAGCAACCAGACGCGCGCCATCACGGCTGCTTACGGCGCCTATGAGCGCTCCCGCACCAGGCCGGACGAGGCGCGCGCCCTGGCGGCGCTGGCGCAGGCGTTCGAGGCACGGCAGACATGGCGCCCGGCGCTCGATGCCTATCGGCTCAGTCTGGCCGCGCAGGACAATGCCGAGTTGCGCAAGACCTATGACGATTTGCGGGCCGAGCGCGGCTTTCGTATCACCGATTACAAGATCGATTCAGATGCTGCGACACCGCGCGCCTGCTTCCAGTTTTCCGATCCGCTGGCGCGTGGAAAGATCGATTTTGCGCCCTTCGTCTCGGTGCGCGGCCTGCCCAACCCGTCCGTCACTGCTGATCCTTCACAGCTCTGCATCGAGGGGCTGAAGCACGGAGAGCGCTATCAGGTCACGCTCCGGCAGGGTCTGCCGTCAAGCGTCAGCGAGACCCTGCTGCGGAGCGCTGATTATGATCTTTACGTGCGAGATCGGGCACCTGCCGTGCGTTTCACCGGGCGCAACTATGTGCTGCCCCGCAACGGGCAGGAAGGGCTGCCCGTCTCGACCGTCAACACTGCCAATGTAGAGATCGACATCTACCGCATCGGCGATCGCTCGATCGTGCCGACGGTCAAATCCGAGGACTTCCTGACCCAGCTCGGAGCTGACAGCCTGCGCACGCTGAAGCAGGAGCGCGGCGTCAAGGTCTGGTCTGGTCAGCTGGCGACGAAACCTGACCTGAACCAGGACGTGGTGACAGCCTTTCCGCTCAATGAGGCAGCTGGCGATCTCCAGCCCGGCATCCACATCATGACGGCACGGCTGCGGCGTCTGCCCGATGACAGCCAAGCCACGGATGATTTCGAGGCCGATGTCGCAACACAATGGTTCGTCGTGTCCGATCTGGGACTGACCGTCGTCAAGGCACTGGACGGGCTGCATGTGCTGGCGCGCTCGCTGGCCACAGCTGAAGCGGCCACCAATGTCGAAATCCGGCTGATGGCGCGCAACAACGAGGTGCTGGCTACCGGACGCACCGACACAAACGGCCTGCTGCGTTTCGATCCCGGTCTGTCGCGCGGACAGGATGGCATGGCGCCTGCGCTCATCGTCGCCAGTGATGGCAAAGGCGATTACGGCCTGCTGGATGTGACTGGAGCCGCCTTCGATCTGTCCGACCGTGGCGTGAAGGGCCGCGATGCGCCGGGCGCGCTCGATGCCATGCTGTTTCCCGAGCGCGGGGTCTACCGGCCGGGCGAGACTGTGCATGTCACGACGCTGCTGCGCGACGCTGCCGGCAAGGCCATCGAGAACCTGCCGCTGACTCTCATCTACAAACGCCCGGACGGGGTGGAGCACCGCCGCGCAGTCGTCAACGACCAGGGCGCTGGCGGGCGGGCGCATTCGCTCTCGCTGTTTGGCGGGGCTGCGCGCGGCACCTGGCGCGTGCAGGCCTATGCCGACCCCAAGGGCAAGCCGGTGGGCGAGGCCAAGTTCCTGGTTGAAGACTATGTGGCGGACCGGGTCGATGTGACGGTGACGCCGTCCGCGCCGATGCTCCAGCCGGGAGCGCCAGCCACGCTGGATGTCAGCGCGCGCTACCTTTATGGCGCACCGGGCCGCGAATTGGCCGTATCGGGCGAAGTGACCGTTGCTGCCGCAACCACCACACCGATCAAGGGGCTGGAGGATTGGCTGGTGGGCCTGACCGACGAAACGGTCGAGCCGGTGACGCAGGAGATCGAGGAGGCCGGCACCACCGATGCCGAAGGCAAGTTGCGCGTGGTCGCTCCGTTGCCGGAGAAGGAGGCGCAACGCCTGCTGGAAGCGCGCATCAAGCTGCGCGTGGGCGAAGCAGGAGGGCGCGGCGTCGAGCGCAGCGTGACCCTGCCGATCCTGCCTGATGCGCCGGTTGTGGCCGTGCGCAAGCTTTTCAAGGACGAGAGCCTGACAGCGGGTGCGCAGGCCACGTTCGAGCTGGTCGGTGCCAACCCTGATGGCTCGCGACTGACGCGCTCCGGCGTGACCTGGCGGCTGTCGCGGATCGACCGGCGCTACCAATGGTTCTACACTGAAGGGCGCTGGGCCTATGAGGGCGCCAAGACGACCCGCCTGATCTCTGACGGCACGCTCAACCTGGCGGCAGCAGCGCCCGCAAGCCTCTCTGTACCGGTGGATTGGGGCAGCTACCGGCTCGATGTCGCCATGGGCAGTGCGCAGACCTCGGTGCCGTTCAATGTCGGCTATGCCGGCGAGATGACGGCGGACACACCGGACCTGCTGGAATTTGCACTCGACAAGGCATCTTTCAACGCAGGCGACACGATGAGCGTGCGTATCAAGCCGCGCATTCGCTCGAAAGTCGCCATCGCCGTTGTCGGCGACAAGCTGCATGAGTGGATTCAGGCTGAAGCAGGGCCGGAAGGCACCGTCATCTCGATTCCCGCCAAGCGCGAATGGGGCGCAGGCGCCTATCTTGTGGCTTTCGCGCATCGCCCGCTCGATCAGGCGCAGAAGCGCATGCCGGGCCGCGCGCTTGGCGTGGCGTGGTTTGGCATCGATCAGGCAGCGCACAGGCTCGATGTGAAGATCGATGCGCCTGCCCGCATCCGCCCGCGCGGCGCGCTTGATCTGCCTGTCACGCTGGCTGGCCTGAAGGCTGGCGAAGAGGCTTTCGTCACCGTCTCGGCTGTCGATATCGGCATTCTCAACCTGACCCGCCATGAAACGCCGAAGCCGGAAGAGTTCTTCTTCGGCCAGCGCAAGATCGGCGCTGAAGTCCGCGATGTTTACGGGTTTCTGATCGATGGCATGCAGGGCACGCGCGGCGCGATCCGCTCCGGCGGCGATATCGGTGTTGATACTGGTGCTGCGCCGCCGCGCGAGGCTCCATTGGCGCGCTATTCGGGCGTGGTGAAGGTCGGCGCTGATGGCAAGGCGATGGTCTCGTTCGACATGCCCGCCTTTGACGGCGCGGTGCGCGTTGCGGTCGCTGCCTGGACGAAGGATCGCGCCGGACATGCGGCCAGCGATGTCATCATCCGCGACGCGCTCGTGGTGCAGCCCACCTTGCCGCGCTTCCTCTCGGTGGGCGACCGCTCGCGCTTCCATGTGCGCATCGACAATGTCGAGGGGCCGGCTGGCGCCTATGACGTGCAGGTGACGCCGGGCGGACCGCTGCTGATGCCCACTGACGCGCTGGCACGCCGCCTGACTTTGACTGCCGGCGGGCAGAGCGAATGGACCATTCCCGTCACGGCGGCCGGCATCGGCAATGGCGGCGTGACGCTGAAGGTGACCGGGCCGGGCGGCATCACCGCCGAGCGCACCTTGCCGATCCAGGTGGTGCCGGGATCGGACGCCATGCTGCGCCGCGTCGTGAGGCGGATCGAGCCCGGCCAGTCGCTGGATGTGACAGCTGATCTGGCCGCCGATCTGCTGTCGGGATCGGGCAAGATCTCCACGTCCGTCTCGCGTGATGGCGGCATTGATGTGGGTGCGCTGCTCTCGGCGCTCGACCGCTATCCTTATGGCTGCACTGAGCAGACGGTGAGCCGCGCCCTGCCCTTGCTGGCTTATGACAACCCGGCTTCTCGGGCGCGTTTCGGGCTGGATGACAAGGTCGAGCAGACCATCCGCGATGCGGTGGATCGCATTCTGTCGCGGCAGGATGCCAATGGCAGCTTCGGACTCTGGAGTGTTGGTGGAGATGACATCTGGCTTGACTCTTATGCGCTCGATTTCCTGACGCGCGCCCGCGAAAAGGGCTTTGCCGTCACCGCTCGCGCTTTCGAGAGCGGGCTGGACCGGCTGCGCAACCATGTCGTCAACAAGCCCGACTTCGTGGCCGCTGATGCGCCTGCATTGGCCTACGCGCTCTATGTGCTGGCCCGCAACGGGCGCGGCATGATGGGCGATCTGCGCTACATTGCCGACACGCGCGGCGATGTGCTTTCGACGCCGCTGGCGCGTGCTCAGATTGCGGGCGCGCTGGCGCTTCTGGGAGACAGGGGCCGGGCAGAACGCGTCTTCCGCGTGGCGCAGACCGAGGCTGGTTCGCAGCGCGACGCAACGTCCAGTTCACGCGCCGATTATGGCTCGCGGCTGCGCGATGCGGCAGCGCTTCTGGCACTGCAAGCGGAAGCCGGGCTTGGCACCAGCGATCTCGTACAAAGTGCCGCGCTGGTCGGCCAGGCGCGCACGCAGTCACGCTACATGTCGACGCAGGAACAGGCCTGGTTGCTGCTGGCGGCTCAAGGCGCGGCCAGGCAGGCCGAGACGCTGCAATTGACCGTCGACGGCCAACCCCATCGCGGGCTGCTGCAACGCACCGATTCTGCTGATGCACTCGAAGGCAAGCCGCTGCGCATCGGCAATGCAGGACAGGCCCCGGTCGAGCTCGTGCTCAGCGTCACCGGCAACCCGGTGGAGCCCATTGCTGCTGCCAGCAACGGTTACCGGCTGGAGCGCGCCTTTCACAGGCTCGATGGCCAGAAGGCGGACCTCGCCAGCATCCGCCAGAGTGACCGGCTTGTGGTGGTGCTCACCGTCACCGAACTGGAGAAGCGCTATGGGCGGATGCTGCTGGTTGACCACCTGCCAGCCGGGCTGGAAATCGACAACCCCAACCTTGTCGAGGGCGGCAAGATGGCGGGTTTCAGCTGGCTGAAGCGCGATGCCGAGCCCGTCTCGACAGAATACCGCGATGACCGTTTCGTGGCGGCTTTCGACCGCGACAACGCGGCCATCGCCACCTTCTCGGTGGCCTATACCGTGCGTGCGGTCGCGCCAGGCCGCTATGTGCATCCTCCTGCCGTGATCGAGGACATGTATCGGCCCGATGTCTTTGCCCGCACACCGACAGGCAGCATCGACATTGGCGGGCGCTGAAGCAGCGATGGCAGGCCGTGGCGCCCTCGCCAGGCTGATGGCCGGAACGGTCGGGCTCGGCCTTGGCGCTGTGCTGATCGCAGGCATGTGGTTTGGCTCGGCCAAGGCCCCTGTCCTGCCGACAGAGGCCGCCAACAGCACTGTCGTGCTTGACCGCAACGGGCGGTTGCTGCGCGCCTTCGCAACCGAGGGCGGACGCTGGCGATTGCCTCTGGCGGCTGACGAGGTCGATGCGCGTTTTCTCAAACTGCTGCAGGTCTATGAAGACAAGCGCTTTGGCCAGCATTGGGGCGTTGATCCGCTCGCCATGCTGCGTGCAGGCTGGCAGGCGCTGAAGACGGGGCGCACGGTCTCCGGCGGCTCGACACTGACGATGCAGGTGGTGCGCCTGCTGGAACCGGAGATGCAAGACAAGCGCAGCGTGGGCGTCAAGCTGCGCCAGAGTGCTGCCGCCATCCAGCTGGAACGCCGGCTTTCCAAGACGGAAATTCTCGATCTCTACCTGACACTCGCGCCCTATGGCGGCAATCTGGAAGGCCTGCGCGCGGCTTCGCTCTCCTATTTCGGCAAGGAGCCGAAGCGCCTGTCGCTGGCCGAAGCGGCCATGCTGGTCGCGCTGCCGCAATCGCCTGAAACACGCCGCCCAGATCGACACCCCGAGACATTGCGCCGCGTGCGCGACCGTGTGATTGCGCGTGCCGTTCTCGCAGGGCTTGCAGGGCCGGAAGAGGCTCAGCTTGCGCTGTCGGAGCCTGTGCCCATGGCTCGCCTGCCCTTCCCGATGCTGGCCGCCCATGCGGCCGAACGCGCGCTGCGGGAGATGCCCGAGCTGCGTGTGCACCAGCTCGCGATTGATCGCCGCTGGCAAATCACGCTGGAAGCGCTGCTGCGCGAGCGGGTTGATCAGCTGGGATCGGGGCTGGCGGGCGCGATCCTCGTGGTCGAGCATGCCAGCGGCAAGGTACGCGCCCATGTCGGCAGCAGCGGTTTGACCGACAAGATGCGTGCGGGCGCCATCGACATGGCGCAGGCCGTGCGTTCGCCGGGTTCTGCCCTCAAGCCCTTCATCTATGCGCTGGCTTTCGAGAATGGCACCGCCCATCCCGAGACCATTCTGGATGACCGGCCGAGCCGCTATGGCAGCTATGCACCCGGCAATTTCGACCTCACCTTTCAGGGCACCGTGACGGCGCGGCTGGCGCTGCAGCAGTCGCTCAACCTGCCTGCCATCACCCTTCTGAGCGAGATCACGCCGCAGCGCCTCGCCAGTCGGATGACACAGGCCGGTGCCGGGCTGGTGATGCCGCGCGATGCCGCACCCGGCCTTGCCATCGGGTTGGGCGGTGCTGGCATCCGGCTGGCTGATCTGGCAGTGCTCTATGCAGGCCTTGCGCGCGGCGGCATGGCGCTGCCTCTGAACTGGCAGGAACGTTCGGCGTCGGACAACCACGAGCGCTACCTCACGGATGCCGTCTCGGCCTGGTATGTCGGCGACATCCTGCGCGGTGCAGCGCCACCTGCAAATGCGCCGGGCGGGCGCATCGCTTACAAGACGGGCACCTCCTACGGCTATCGTGATGGCTGGGCCATCGGCTTTGATGCGCGCCACACGGTCGCAATCTGGCTGGGACGACCTGACAATGCCTCGGTGCCGGGACTTGTGGCGCGCCAGATGGCGGCTCCTCTGCTGTTTGACGCCTTTGCCCGCATCGGCATCGAGCCGGACACATCGCCTGCGCCACGCGAGGCGTTGATTGCGCGCTCCTCCACACTGCCGCCGCCACTGCGCCATGTGCGGCGCGATGTCCCCAAGACCATTGCCGCCACGGCCCGCGCACCGCTCCGGATCGCCTTCCCGCCCGACGGTGCGCAGCTCGACATGGCAGCCAGCACCGAGCGCGACCCGCTGCCGCTGAAAGCCCATGGCGGGGTGATGCCTCTGACCTGGCTGGTCGACAATGTGCCCGTGGTGCAGGGCGAGCGCCGCCGCGAGAGCCATTGGCTGCCCGAAGGTGCTGGCTTCGCCCGCATCTCGGTGATGGATGCAACAGGCGCCACCGACTCCGTGCAGGTGCGTCTGCAATCCGTGAGGGTTCAGGCGCGAGCCGCCCAACCTTGAGTCCGCGAAGCATTGCCCGCTGAGCTTAAATGAATGGAGTCGTCTACCATGACCAACCAAGCCACCCTCACCGCCCGCCTTGAGGCCTGCCATTCAAGCGTGATCCATGACGTGATGCGTGATCTGCGCCTGCCGATCCGCGTGCTGCCGCGCACCATGCGCGGCATAGAGCCCACCATGCGCTGCGCCGGCCCTGTCACCACCGTGCGCGGACGTCCGGACCCGAAGCTGACCAAGGATGAATCACTCTATGCCTGGGCGGGCCTGCTTTCCAAGGCCAAGCCCGGCCATGTCATCATCTGCCAGCCGCAGGATGACATCCGCGCGCTGATGGGCGAGCTTTCCGCCGAAGCGCTGAAGATCAAAGGCGTGCGCGGCTACA
>JAYWHQ010000512.1:0-2327 GCA_043777655.1 Allobosea sp.
TGAAAATTGCATATAAAATAGGCATATGCCCATGATATAGGCCGTTATCACGTATTGGCTAGATCACTTCGAACCACGTCCAGAATCCAACGTCGAAACGCTCCAGCACTGTGGATGAGATCAACCATTTGCCCGGATTGTCGGCAATGAACGCGATCCGTAACGTGCGGCCTTCCGGAACCTGCAAGGTATCAAGGAAATAAGGCTCCCAGCCATCGTCGAGCGGGTGCAGCAGCCGGAAGCTGTGGCCATGCACATGCAGCGGCTGCGAGAACGCTGTCTTGTTGACGAGGGCCATGACCATGGGCGTGCCACGCCTGACGCTGAACAGGGGAGGCGCCTTGGCATCGCCCTGCCTGCCATTCAGGGACCACGGCTTGGCCAGATCAACGCCGGTCAGGTCGAGCTTGAACTCGGGCGTGATTCTGGCGCCACCCTCCAGCACCAGCTCGACGCGTCTTGCATCCTGCAACCTGACAGCGGCGGGCAGCAGCTTGTTTGGTGCCAGCGCGACCTTCTCGCCGCGCGCCGGCCTTGGCGGACCGGCAGGCCGATTTTCGGAGACGAGCCGAACCAGCGGCACGCCTGCGCCGATCAGCGCGACAACGCTTGCGGCCTCGCCCACCTGCTCAGGCATGTCGAACATGATGTCGTAGCGGCTCCCGGGTGGGAAGGGCAGCTGTGCCCGCACGGGCTCGAATGTGTCAGTCGGCTGGCTGTCAACAGCCGCCACAAAGGCTTTCATGCCATCGAAACGCAGCCGCGTGATCCGTGCATTGCAGGCATTGGCAAGCCTCAGACGGACACGGGAGCCAGCGGGAAGCGAGATGCGTTCGGGCTGTGCCTTGCCATTGGCCGTCAGCCAGCTGCCAAGGCGGCCAGCACCTGCGGCTTCGGGTGCGCTGGCGACAAAGGGCTGCACTGCGCCATCGTCTGCCAACAGCCAGTCGTCGATGATGACCGGAATGTCGTGATCGACTTGGCGCTCGCCGGCCTCTTCCACGACCAGCATGCCTGACAGTCCACGGTCGGCGGCTTCGCTGGACGCGCCAATCAGCAGCGGGCGGAACAGGAAGCTGCCAGCATCCGGCGGGGTGAAGCGATATTCAAAGCTGGCTCCGGGCGCGATTGCGTCGTGAGAAAAGCCACCAACACCATCCATGGTCGCCAGTCCGCGCATGCCATGGAAATGCAGCGCGATCGGTTTGTCGATGCGGTTCTCGACCTTGAGCCGCAATTCCTCGCCCAGCTTGATGCGGATTGCCGGACCGGGAACGAGGCCATCAAAGGCCCAGCACTCGGCATCTCTTGGCGAGGATGGGCGCAGGCGGAAGCGGGCAGGGCGCGCAACAATCGTGCGCGAGGGCAAAGCGGGAGCAGAAGCCGGGGCGGCCGTGGCAACAGGGTTGCTCGCCGGAGCCTGGGCCAGGACAGGGGAGATCGTGGAAGCTGTGAGCAGAAGCCCCGTCGCTGTGCGACGAGAGATCAAGCGGGGGCTGTCAGTCATGTTGGCTCGCGACGCTCTCGGGATCAGGCTGTGCGCCAGCCATATCGCTCTCGAAGTCGACTGGCGAGAGCGACACCAGCGTTCACTGTTTGAAATACCACTCCTGGCAAAGATTCTTGCCTGCATTTTTTTGCTGCATGCCGAATGCAGAATGCTATAGAGCGCGCAACCCAACGGTGGCTGCGCTGAACTGCTCGCGCGCGGCTGTCGCTCCGGCGGGCGTGGCGGAACTGGTAGACGCGCTGGATTTAGGTTCCAGTGGCGAAAGTCGTGGGGGTTCGAGTCCCTCCGCCCGCACCAATCTGCTCTGGCTTTTCAGAGTGTGATTGTCCGGTGTTTTGATGCGAGCGGAAGCGGAATTGAACGATGAACGTCACTGAAACCCTGTCGCAGGGCCTGAAGCGCGAATTCCAGGTGGTGCTGAACGCCGCCGACCTGAAGGCCCGTCTTGATGACGGCCTGTCGGATATGCAGGGCAAGGCCCGCATCAATGGCTTCCGGCCCGGCAAGGTGCCAGTTGGTCATCTGCGCCGCCTCTATGGCCGCTCGGTCATGTCCGATGTCGTGCAGAACGCCGTCAACGAAGCCAACCAGAAGATCGTTGGCGAAAACGGCCTGAAGCTGGCTTTCGAGCCGCAGGTGCGCTTCCCGGAAGACAAGGAGACAATTGAGGCCGCCATGGAAGCCCGTGGTGATCTGGCCTTCACGGTCGCGCTGGAAATCCTGCCGAAGTTCGAGCTTGCTGACCTTTCGGGTGTCACGCTGACCAAACAAGTTGCCGAAGTCCCTGCCGAAGATGTCCAGACTGCGCTGGAGCGCA
>JAYWHQ010000513.1:0-2325 GCA_043777655.1 Allobosea sp.
AAGGCCCGGCCGGATGCGCGCTTTGTCTATGCAGCGGATGATGCAGGCTTTCCCTATGGCCCCATGAGCGAGGATGCGCTTGTCGCGCGCGTGATCGCGGTAGTGGAGCGGCTGGTGGCCAGGCACCATCCCGATCTCGTCATCATCGCCTGCAACACGGCCTCCACGCTGGTGCTGCCAGCGCTTCGTGCCCGCTTCATGGTGCCTTTCATTGGCACGGTGCCTGCGATCAAGCCCGCAGCGGAATGTTCGACAAGCCGCCTCATCACCGTTCTGGCAACGCCGGGCACGGTGGCGCGCGACTACACGCAAGGCCTGATCCGCAGCTATGCAGGCGGTTGTGCCGTCACACTGGTGGGCGCAACACAGCTGGCCACACTGGCCGAGCAGGCGCTGAAGGGCGAGCCGGTCGATGACGCTGCCATCGCGGCCGAAATCGCACCCTGCTTTGTTGAGGCCGGAGGCCAGCGCACCGACGTGATTGCACTGTCGTGCACGCACTATCCGCTGCTCTTGCCAAAGCTGGAGGCTCTGGCACCCTGGCGCGTGACCTGGATCGACCCGGCACCAGCCATCGCGCGCAGGATGGTGCAGCTGATTGGCCCTGCTGGCACCACTGAAGCAAAACCGCCAGCGCATTGTGCGACCTTCACCGGCAACGCAACGCCATCCGCTGCCCTGAAGCAAGCGCTTGCCTTGCGCGGCCTGCCGGAATGCCTGCCCGAGCCCATGCCACTGCACCAATAGGCTCGAGCGCGCCGCATTGCCCAAAAGCAGCCTTTCGCGAAGCACCAACACCAGCTAGGAAACGCCTGAAGCACGGGCGCTGCCTTGCCCCGTGACCGCATTCCGGCTGAACCGCGAGGGAACATGAGCATGAACAAGATCAAGGTTACGGGCACCGTTGTCGAACTCGATGGCGACGAGATGACCCGCATCATCTGGCAATACATCAAGGACAAGCTCATCCATCCCTATCTGGATGTGAACCTGGAATATTACGACCTTGGCATGGAATACCGCGACCAGACCGACGATCAGGTCACCATTGATGCCGCCCACGCGATCAAGAAGCACGGCGTCGGCGTGAAATGCGCCACCATCACGCCGGACGAGGTCCGCGTGAAGGAGTTCAATCTCAAGCAGATGTGGAAATCGCCGAATGGCACCATCCGCAACATTCTGGGCGGCGTGATCTTCCGCGAGCCGATCATCTGCAAGAACGTGCCGCGCCTCGTGCCGGGCTGGACCCAGCCGATCATCGTCGGCCGTCATGCCTATGGCGACCAGTATCGCGCCACTGATTTCCGTTTCCCCGGCAAGGGCAAGCTGACGATCAAGTTTGTCGGCGAAGACGGCGCCACGATCGAGCGCGAGGTCTTCAGCGCGCCCTCCTCCGGCGTTGCCATGGCGATGTACAACCTTGATGACTCGATCCGCGATTTCGCCCGCGCTTCGCTGAATTATGGCCTGAACCGCAAGATGCCGGTCTATCTCTCGACCAAGAACACGATCCTGAAGGCCTATGACGGCCGCTTCAAGGACATCTTCGAGGAAGTGTTCAATGCCGAATTCAAGGGCAAGTTCGAGGCGCTGAAGATCACCTATGAGCACCGCCTGATCGACGATATGGTGGCATCAGCCCTGAAATGGTCCGGCGGCTATGTCTGGGCCTGCAAGAACTATGATGGCGACGTGCAATCCGACATCGTGGCGCAGGGCTTCGGCTCGCTGGGCCTGATGACCTCGGTGCTGATGACCCCGGATGGCTCCGTGGTGGAATCAGAGGCTGCCCATGGCACGGTGACGCGCCACTACCGCGAGCACCAGAAAGGCAAGGAGACCTCGACCAACTCCATCGCCTCGATCTACGCCTGGACCGGCGGCCTGAAGCACCGCGCCAAGCTCGATGGCAACGCCGAGCTCAACCGCTTTGCCGACACGCTGGAGCGCGTTTGCGTCGACACGGTGGAGGCTGGCTTCATGACCAAGGATCTGGCCCTTCTCGTCGGCGCCGACCAGAAATGGCTCTCCACCACCGGCTTCCTCGACAAGGTCGCGGAAAACCTGACCAAGGTGATGGCGCCCGCTTAACTGCCAGCGAACACCGGCAGAAATGTCCCCTCCCCCCTTGCGGGGGAGGGGTTGGGGGAGAGGGGGGGCTTGGTTCGGCGAGTCAGCTTGGTTTTGCGCGCCAGCCTCCCCCTCTCCCCAACCCTCTCCCGCAAGGGGAGAGGGGGCAATCTTCCGCTGCGAAGCGCTCTTCATCTCGTACCGAGAATAATTCTTCAGCGCATGCAAAAAATCATCCCGCCCAAGATACAA
>JAYWHQ010000514.1:0-2324 GCA_043777655.1 Allobosea sp.
ACCGCGATATCCTGAAACAGCAGCACAGCGAACGTTGCCCTGCCTGCACCGCTCGTCATGCGGCGATGCTCTGACAGAAGCTCGACGACAATCGCAGTCGATGAGAGGGCCAATGCAGCGCCCAGAATGATGGCTGCCGCCGTTGGCTGGCCGGCCCACCAGAACGCGCCGCCAATGACGGCGGTTGCCGTCATGACCTGTGCCGCGCCCAGGCCGAACACAAGGCGGCGCATCGTCATCAGGCGCTCGAAGGGCAGCTCAAGCCCGATGACGAACAGCAGGAAGACGACACCAAGCTCTGCGACCTGCGTCAGCGCATCCGGGTTCGACACCGTGATGGCCTGAACCCAGGGCATGGACGTGCCGATCCGGCCAAGCGCGAAGGGGCCCACCAGCGCGCCAACTGCCAGGAATGCCACCACGGCGCTGATCTTGAAGCGCCGCGCAAACGGCACCACGACGCCAGCCGTCGCCAGCACCACGAGGGCATCCTTGTAGCTGGCAATGTCGAGCGGCGCGGCCATGACTCATGGGTAGCCTGTCCGGGGGCGCAAAGTCATCAGGCGAGGCGACGCAATTGCGGGCAAATTCGCCGCATTGCTGCATGACGGATGCCGGAGGCGCGCGGTGCTTGCCGCCGGGCGCAGTGCTGCCTTACAAAGCCAGCGTCCATTCCCGTTGTTTCGAGAGCCTTCCGCCCATGCGCTTCACCGGCACTGCGAACTATGTTGCCACCCAGGATCTGACGGTTGCCGTCAACGCGGCAGTGACCCTCCAGCGCCCGCTGCTGGTCAAGGGCGAGCCTGGCACCGGCAAGACCGTGCTGGCGGAGGAGATCGCCAAGGCCCTGGGTGCGCGGCTCATCACCTGGCACATCAAATCCACCACACAGGCGCAGCAGGGGCTCTACGAATACGACGCCGTCAGTCGTCTGCGTGACAGCCAGCTCGGGGACCCGCGCGTCTCGGACATCGCCAACTACATCCGGCGCGGCAAGCTCTGGGAAGCGTTCGCTGCCACTGATGCGACGCCACCCGTGCTGCTGATTGACGAGATCGACAAGGCCGATATCGAGTTTCCGAACGATCTGCTGCTTGAGCTCGACCGCATGGAGTTCCATGTCTACGAGACCGGCGAGACGGTGCGCGCGGCGCGTCGCCCGGTCGTCATCATCACCTCCAACAATGAGAAGGAACTGCCGGATGCTTTCCTGCGCCGCTGCTTCTTCCACTACATCCGCTTTCCGGATGCGCAGACGATGCGCGCCATCGTCGATGTGCATTTCCCTGGCCTGCACAAGAAGCTGATGGAGGAGGCGCTGCGCGTCTTCTTCGAGGTGCGCGAGGTGCCGGGCCTGAAGAAGAAGCCGTCGACCTCCGAGCTGCTGGACTGGCTGAAGCTGCTGGTCTCCGAGGATATCAGCCCCGAGATGCTGCGCGAGCGCGATCCGCGCAAGCTCATCCCGCCGCTGCATGGCGCGCTGCTCAAGAACGAGCAGGATGTCAGCCTGTTCGAGAAACTGGCTTTCATGGTGCGCCGGGGCACGTGAGCGGAAGCCGCTGACGACGCCCTGTGCAAAGCCGCGCATCATGGCTAGATATGGCTGATGCTGCGCCTCATGCTCCTTCGCCACGCGAAATCCAGCTGGCCTGCCGGTCTGGCGGACCGGGAGCGCCCGTTGGCGACGCGCGGCCACGAGGCAGCGCCCGTCATGGGGCGCTATCTGGCAGAGGAATTGCTGCTGCCTGATCTGGTGCTGATCTCGCCCGCGCGGCGCACGCTCGAGACCTTCGAGCTGGTCAAGCCGATGCTGCCCGAGGTGCCGCCCAGCCATGTCGAGCCGGCCATTTATGAGGCCTCCTGCGAGCGGCTGCTGGAGGTGATGCAATCGGTCGAGGGGCCGGTCAAGACGCTGCTGATGATTGGGCACAATCCCGGATTTGCCGATCTGGCCCAAAAGCTGACAGGCCACGGTGACCGCTATGCAGCGGCGCGTCTGTCGCAAAAATACCCGACTTGCGGCCTCGCTGTGCTGGATTTTGCAATCAGCGACTGGCGCGACGTCGCTGTGCGCGGCGGTCGACTGGAACGGTTTGTGACACCGGCCTCGCTGGGTGAAGGTCCGGACGATTGACGACGCCTGTTTCTGCTTCCTGGTTTGAGCAGGCGCGCGAGGCTGCGCTTGCGCTTGGTGACAGCCTGACCGGGCTGGCGCGACCGCGACTCAGGCTCGGCGTCACGGGGCTCGCCCGCTCCGGCAAGACGGTGTTCACCACGGCGCTGATCCAGAACCTCATCGAAGGTGCGGCGTTGCCCGTGTTCCG
>JAYWHQ010000515.1:0-2324 GCA_043777655.1 Allobosea sp.
GTGATCTTGTCGGCATAGAGGATGACGCGGCCATCGACATTGCGCGCCGCACGGCCGATCGTCTGGATCAGTGACGTTTCAGAGCGCAGGAAGCCTTCCTTGTCGGCGTCCAGAATGGCGACCAGCGCGCATTCGGGAATGTCGAGCCCCTCGCGCAGCAGGTTGATGCCCACCAGCACATCGAAAGTGCCCAGCCTGAGATCGCGCAGGATCTCGATCCGCTCGATCGTGTCGATGTCGGAATGCATGTAGCGCACGCGCACGGCATTCTCGTGCAGATACTCGGTCAGGTCCTCGGCCATGCGCTTGGTCAGCACCGTGACCAGCGCGCGATAACCGGCAGCCGCCACCTCTTTCAGCTCGCCCAGCAGATCAGCCACCTGGTGGCGCGCAGGGCGCACCTCGACCGGCGGGTCGATCAGCCCGGTCGGGCGAATGACCTGCTCGGTGAAGACGCCGCCGGTGCGCTCCAGCTCCCAGCTGCTCGGCGTGGCCGAGACATGCACGGTCTGCGGGCGCATCGCGTCCCATTCCTCGAAGCGCAGGGGCCGGTTGTCCATGCAGCTCGGCAGGCGGAAGCCATATTCCGCCAGCGTCGCCTTGCGCCGAAAGTCGCCGCGATACATGCCGCCGATCTGCGGCACGGTGACATGGCTTTCATCGGTGAAAACCAGCGCATTGTCGGGCAGATATTCGAACAGTGTCGGCGGCGGCTCGCCCGGCTTGCGGCCGGTAAGATAGCGCGAGTAATTCTCGATGCCATTGCAGGAGCCGGTGGCTTCCAGCATTTCGAGATCGAAGGTGGTGCGCTGGTCCAGCCGCTGCGCCTCGAGATAGCGCCCCATGCGGTTCAGTTCGGCCAGCCGCTCGCGCAACTCCTGCTTGATCGACATGTTGGCCTGCGCCAGCGTCGGGCGCGGCGTGACATAGTGCGAGTTGGCATAGACCTTGACGAATTGCAGGTCCTGCACCTTCTGACCCGTCAGCGGATCAAACTCGTGAATGCTCTCCACCTCGTCGCCGAACAGGCCGATGCGCCAGCCGCGATCCTCATAGTGGGCCGGGAACAGCTCGATCACATCGCCGCGCACACGAAAGGTGCCGCGCGTGAAATCGCCAAGCGTCCGCTTGTATTGCAGCGCCACCAGATCGGCGATGAGCTGGCGCTGCTCGATGCGCTCGCCCACCTTGATGCCGAAGGTCATCGCCGTGTAGGTCTCGACCGAGCCGATGCCATAGATGCAGGAGACGGAAGCCACGATGATGACATCGTCGCGCTCCAGCAGCGAGCGCGTGGCCGAATGGCGCATGCGGTCGATCTGCTCGTTGATCGAGGATTCCTTCTCGATATAGGTGTCCGAGCGCGGCACATAGGCCTCGGGCTGGTAGTAGTCGTAATAGGAGACGAAATACTCCACCGCGTTGTTCGGAAAGAAGCTCTTGAACTCGCCATAGAGCTGCGCCGCCAACGTCTTGTTCGGCGCCAGAATCAGGGCCGGGCGGTTGGTCTGCTCGATCACCTTGGCCATGGTGAAGGTCTTGCCCGAGCCGGTGACGCCGAGCAGCACCTGATCGCGCTCCCGCTCGGCAATGCCGGCCACCAGATCGCGGATGGCCGTTGGCTGGTCGCCCGACGGAGTGAAATCCGTCACCATCTCGAAGCGGATGCCGCCTTCGGATTTGTCGGGCCGCGCGGGCCTGTGCGGAATCCAGGATGCATTCGGATCGATGAAGGGGCTGCCCGCCTCGAGCCGCTCGGCCAGCGCCTTGGCGGTCACCGAGGCTGCGGTGTCGGCATCGAAAATCGCCTCGATGTCATCCGGCTCGGCCAGCTCGCCGGGCACTGAGGCGGACTTGGCCTTGCTCTTTCCGGCGCCCTTGCCCTTGGTCGATCCCGCAACCGGCAATACAAGGCCGCGCGCCAGCTTCGGGTCCAGCCTCTGCACGGGCCCGGCATCGAAAGCCGCCTGCGCCGCCTCGCCAAAACCACCGGCGCCGCCGGGCACGGCCTGCCCCCGGTTGATCGCCGGGTTCAGCAGATCGGCCAGATAGCCTTCAAGAGGCTTCAGCTCGGGCTTGGACGCTTTCGAGTTCGGCGTGCGGGTCGCCGCCTTCCGGGATTTTGCTATGTCTGACATGAATCCAATATGGGCTGAGTCTGTGCCAGTTGGGAGGGGGTGGCCTGATATTCGGTGCCGCCATGTGCCAACAACATGGCGACGGAGCGCCTCACACGAGGGCCGCCCCTCGTCATTCCTTGGGTAACGCGGCATGCATTGACGCAATTTCCGGGGCCATGCAGCAAAGCGCAGTTCAGCCCGGAC
>JAYWHQ010000516.1:0-7756 GCA_043777655.1 Allobosea sp.
CTGGGGCCGGACGGACAACCCGGCCTGTTTCAGGTCACAGCCCCTGGCTCGGCTGCCGCCAACCCGGCTTTCGATGTGACGCCCGCGCGGCTCGTCACAGGCCTCATCACCGAGCGTGGTCTGGCACCGGCGACGCGCGAGGGCCTTGCGCAGATGTTCCCGGATATGGCAACGCAGGCGGCATGACTGAACGCATCAACACCGAGCAGAGTTTGCGAACCGCCATCGTCGAGACCGCGCAGGCCATGGACCGGGCGGGCTTCTGCCCGTCGAAATCCGGCAATGTCTCGGCCCGCCATGGCGGCGGGTTGCTGATTACGCCATCAGGCCTGCCCTATGCGCGGATGCTGCCGTCTGATCTGATCCAGCTGGATATGGACGGCGCTGTGCTTTCCGGCGCTGGCAAGCCCTCATCGGAATGGCCATTCCATGTCGCGATCTACAAGGCGCGGCCTGACGCGCAAGCGATCACGCACACGCATTCGCCGCGCGCCACCGCGCTTTCCAGCACGCGCCAGGGCATTCCGGCGTTTCACTACATGATCGCGCTGTGTGGTGGCGCCGATGTGCGCTGCGCCGAGTATGCAACCTTTGGCACGCCGGAACTGGCGCAGAATGCCGTGAAGGGGCTTGAGGGCCGCAAGGCGGTGCTGCTGGCCAACCATGGCGTCATCGCGCTGGGCCAGACGCTGGCTGGCGCCTTCACCATCATCTCCGAGGTCGAGAATCTGGCCGGGCAATATCTCGACATTCTGGCCTCAGGCCTGAAGCCCGTCATCCTGGATGAGGCGGAGATGGCGCGTGTCAGCGCGAAATTCGCGGGCTACGGCAAGGTAGGGTAGGGCTGTCTCCACACAGCGATTGTGCCTCTTTCCCTTCTCCCCTTGCGGGAGAAGGTGGATCGCGCCTTAGCGCGAGACGGATGAGGGGTCTGCCACCGCAAGAAAACAAGGCCCCTCATCTGTCAGCTGCGCTGACATCTTCTCCCGCAAGCGGAGAAGGGTAACAAGGGACGCTCACCCTTGCGTCCGCCGCTCCCAGAAGACGCAGCCATCAAAGGAGAAGACCAGCTCGCCATGCTGGTTCGTGCCGGTGTTGTTGTGGAAGACGAGACCCCATTGCGGACGCGAGGCGCTGGCGCGCTTCTCTGAAATCGTCGTGGCATAACTGATCGTGTCACCGGCAAAGACAGGCTTTATCCAGCGCAGGTTGCGGAAGCCGGGTGAGGTGCCGAGCTGTGCCGTGCGCTGTCCAGCGGCGCTCGCCGCCTGCCTGCGCCGCTCGATGACCATCAGCTGCATCCAGACTGAAGCCGTATGCCAGCCGGAGGCACAGAGCCCGCCGAATGATGTCGCCTTGGCGGCCTCGGCATCGAGATGAAAGATCTGCGGATCGAAGGGACCGGCGAAGGCGCTGATCTCTTCGGCGCTGAACGTCAGGCTGCCAAGCTCGGTGCGGTCACCCATGACCAGCTCGTCAAACCAGCGGGCTGGCTGTGGCTGCGCTTTTGGCAGGCTGGGCTGAACAACGACAGGTGCCGGCACAAACTGCGGCGGCAGAAGCGGCAGGTTTGGCTTGGGCGCGGCCAGAGTTGTGCCGCGACGCCCAAACATCTTCCAGTTGCGCTGTTCGAGGACGGACTCGCCCCGCTGGTTTAAAAGCTCGGAGTGGATGTGCACCAGCCCCATCTCAGGCCGCGAGCGCGAGTCTTTCGTCTCAAGCACCGTCCAGCGCGCGCCCAGCACATCGCCGGGATGGACCGGGCGCAGCCACTTCACCTCTTCGATGCCAGGCGCGCCCATGCCGCTCGAGTCGCGGATGAAGGCTTCTGCCAAGAGCCGCATCAGCAGCGCACAGGAGTGCCAACCGGACGCAATGAGTCCGCCGGCAAAGGTGGACTTGGCCGCTACAGGATCGATGTGGAAATCCTGCGCATCATAGCGGCAGGCAAAGGCGATGATGTCCGCTTCGCTGACGGGAATTGCGCCGTGGGTCTCGCTCTGGCCTGTGTGGAAGTCCTCGAAACAGCGCATGTGGATGAACCGCTCAGTTGGCGAACCGGAAGTGCAGCACGTCGCCGTCTGCAACAATATATTCCTTGCCTTCCAACCGGAACTTGCCGGCCTCGCGTGCGCCCGCCTCGCCTTTCAGGCCGACATAATCGGCATAGGCAATCGTCTCGGAGCGGATGAAGCCCTTCTCGAAATCGGAATGGATGACGCCGGCCGCCTGGGGCGCGCGGGTGCCTTCGGTCACGGTCCAGGCGCGGGCTTCCTTGGGGCCGACCGTGAAATAGGTCAGCAGGCCGAGCAGTGCATAGCCGGAGCGGATGACGCGGTTAAGACCGGGTTCCACCAGCCCGATGGCATCGAGATAATCCTTCTGTTCCTCGCTGGCGAGGACGGCGATTTCGCTCTCGATCTTGGCGGAGACGACGACGGCCTGCGCGCCTTCGGCCTTGGCATGGGCCATCACTTTTTCCGAAAAAGCATTGCCCTTGTCGGCGGCGGCTTCCTCGACATTGCAGACATAGAGCACGGGACGCGAGGTCAGCAGGCCAAGCGACTGGAACAGCTTCTCCTCGTCCTTCTTGCGCTCGGTGAAGCGGGCAGGGCGGCCCTCGCGCAGCAGCGGCAGGGCGCGGTTGACCAGATCGAGGATTTCCTTCGCTTCCTTGTCAGCCTGCTTGGCCTTTTTCTCCAGGCCCAGCACGCGCTTCTCAAGGCTGTCGAGATCGGCCAGCATCAGCTCGGTCTCGATGATCTCGATATCGGCCAGCGGGTCGATCTTGCCTTCGACATGGGTGATGTCGGCGTCCTCATAGCAGCGCACGACATGGGCGATGGCGTCGCATTCGCGGATGTTGGCAAGGAACTGGTTGCCGAGCCCTTCGCCCTTGGAGGCGCCGCGCACGAGGCCGGCGATGTCGACAAAGGTCAGGCGCGTCGGGATGATCTGCTGCGAGCCGGCAATCGCCGCAAGCTTGTCCAGCCGCTCATCCGGAACGGCCACATCGCCGACATTCGGCTCGATGGTGCAGAATGGATAATTCGCTGCCTGCGCCGCGGCCGTCTGTGTCAGCGCGTTGAACAGGGTGGACTTGCCGACATTCGGCAGCCCGACGATACCGCATTTGAAACCCATGGGATGAAACCGCTCGACAACAGGTGATTATGGACAAGGATCGGTCGCGATCCGCTGCGCCGGTCATGCGGCATCTGGCGCTCAAGGACAAGCCTTTCAGCGAATGCGAGGCCTGCGAGTGTCGCTGGGCATGCTTCCGCAAAGGCCCGAGGTTCCGTCATTGCGAGGAGCGCAAGCGACGAAGCAATCCAGCAACCGTCTCAGAATATGGCGAGACGTTGCGTTTTCTCCGCAACCAATGTGCTGGATTGCTTCGCTTTGCTCGCAATGACGAGACTCCGGATGCCTTGTAACCGCAATCAACCTTTGTCTGCCTCGGGAACTGACCTGTGAGCAAGAGATGGCTTCGGCGCGGCCGGCGCCTTGCTGTGGCCCTTGTCTGCCATGCCACGCGTCAGCTCACCTTGAAACTTCGTGTCCGTGCCTGCGGCCAGCAAGGGCGCATGGGTGGCGCAAAGCGCGCAAAGGTCTTCGACCCATGGCATTTCCGCCTTGGCGAAGTCATTCAGCACCCAGGAATGCACCAGCGCCTTGTCACCGGGGTGCCCGATGCCGATGCGCACGCGGCGATACTCATTGGTGATGTGCGCGGTAATCGAGCGCAGGCCATTGTGGCCGGCATTGCCGCCGCCGCTCTTCACGCGCAGCTGTGCCGGCGCCAGATCAAGCTCGTCATGGAAGACAACGACATCGGCCGGCGCCAGCTTGAAGAAGCGCATGGCCTCGCCAACGCTGCGCCCGGATTCGTTCATGTAGGTCATCGGCTTCAGCAGGATGACCTTTTCGGTTCCGATCGTCGCCTCGCAGGCCTCGCCGTGAAAGCGGCTGCGCCAGGGCGTTGCACGGTGCTGGCGCGCGATGGCGTCCACCGCCAGAAAGCCGATGTTGTGGCGGTTTCCGGCATAGCGGCTGCCCGGATTGCCGAGGCCCGTGAAGATCAGCATCAGCGGCCTCCCTGGCCAGACAATCCACCATGTGAAAACGGCCGGGCTAACCCGGCCGTCATGACATTCAAGCCGAAGCCATGGCCCGGCCTGTTGGCGCTCAGCCCTTGGCCGGCTTCGCGGCAGGCTTGGCAGCAGCTGCCGGAGCAGCGGCGGCCGGAGCTTCTTCAGCATCACCGAAGCCTGTCGGGGCAACAATCGCGACAACCGTGAGATTTTCGCGGGTCGTGAACTTGGCGCCTTCCGGCAGCTTCAGCTCATTCAGATGCACCGAATCGCCGACGTTGAGCGTGGCCACCGAGATGTCGAAGGAGTCAGGGATCAGGTCCGGCGAGACCATGATCTCGATGGAGTGCTCGACCAGCTGGAGCGCACCGCCGCGCTTGATGCCGGGCGAAACGTCCTGGCCGCTGACATGGACCGGCACATCGACCTTGATGAGCTGGCCTTCGGCAAGCCGCAGGAAATCGACATGGATCGGGAAATCCTTGACGGGATCGAGCTGGTAGTCACGCGGGATCGCGCGGATCTTGGTGCCAGCCACATCGATCTCGAAAATCGTGGTGAGGAAATGGCCTGCATAGATCAGCAGGCGGGTCTGGTTTGCATCGAGCGCGATGGCCTGGGGGGCAATGCCCGCACCATAGATCACGGCAGGAGTCTGGCCCTGGCGACGAGTTTCACGGGCGGCCCCCTTGCCAACCTGTGCGCGCGCCGAAGCCTGGAGTTGCTTCACGGCAGTCATGATGAATATCCTTGTGGTTCCGATGCTGGCGGATCATCCGGGCATCAGGTGCTTCAAAAGAGAAAGCCGCCAGAGGCGGCCCCATGTCACACGCGCCCGTGCCTCCAAGGGTGTCAGCGGGACGCGATCGCGTGCCTATAGGGGAAAATGCCGCGCGGCTCAAGCTGGCAGGCGGCGCTCGTCAATCCAGCCAACATGCCTCAATCAAACAGGCTCGACACGCTCGATTCCGTCGCGGTGCGGGCAATCGCGTCGCCCAGCAGCTGTGCGATGGAAATGACCCGGATGTTGCGGGCGATCTTCACAGGCTCGGTCGGCTGGATCGAGTCGGTGATGACCAGTTCTTTCAGCTTCGAATTGGAGATTCGCGAGACGGCGCCGCCCGACAGCACGCCATGGGTGATGTAGGCATACACGTCCTTCGCGCCAGCTTCGAGCAGCGCTTCAGCCGCGTTGCACAAGGTGCCGCCTGAATCGACGATGTCATCGACCATGATGCAGGTGCGTCCGGCAACATCGCCGATGATGTTCATCACTTCGGATTCGCCTGGCCGGTCGCGGCGCTTGTCGACAATCGCGAGCGGGGTGTCGATGCGCTTGGCGAGCGCACGGGCGCGCACCACGCCACCAACATCCGGCGAGACGACGATGGCGTTTGACACATCAAGCCGTTCCTTGATGTCGCGCACCATGACGGGCGCGCTGAAGAGGTTGTCGGTTGGGATGTCGAAAAAGCCCTGAATCTGCCCGGCATGGAGATCGATTGTCAGCACGCGGTCAACGCCTGCGTGGGTGATGAGATTGGCGACCAGCTTGGCCGAGATGGGCGTGCGGCCCGAGGCGCGGCGGTCCTGCCGCGCATAACCGAAATAGGGGATGACGGCCGTGATACGGCGCGCCGAAGAGCGGCGCAGCGCATCCGTGACAATCAGCAGCTCCATCAGATGGTCATTGGTGGGCGAAGACGTTGACTGAAGGATGTAGACATCCTCGCCGCGCACATTCTCCTGGATCTCGACGAAGATCTCATCATCAGCGAAACGCCGCACCGAGGCTTTCGCCAGAGGGATGCTCAGGTGATTGGCAACCGCTTCCGCCAGTGGCCGATTCGAATTTCCGGCGACGATCTTGATGGAAGCTGCCATGGGCGGATGTCACCGTCTGCTGCTGCCTGACCGGCGCCAATGCCAGTCATCTCGCATGCAGCGGCTCTTAACAGCGGCGTGTCACAGAGTCGACACAAGCCCTGCTGAAATCAACAGCTTGACGAAGTGGTTGGCAGAAAAAGCCGGGTCAGTCCGATGATGTGCTGCTGGCGGTCTGTGCCCGCACATTGGCGCTGCGCCGGGAGGCCGCCGTTGTGGTGATCGGTGAGGCAGGGACCGCTGCCAGGAATGTCGCGATCGCATCCATCGAATCGGATGCGGCGCGGTTGACGGCCGCACCGTCGACGCTGGCCCATGGATCAGACCCGGCGCGGGCGCTGGTGACCGTGGCGCCCTGCACACGCTGCGCCCGGTTCTTGCTGGTGTCGAAGACATCCCAGACGAAGGCGAGCGCCGTCTTGCCATCCTCGGTCGGCTCGGCGGTCAGATAGCCCCGCACACGGAAGCGGGCGGGCGTGGTCCCGGCCACGATCTGCATCTGGCGCGCCTGGGCCTCCTGCGAGAGTTGGGTCGCAAACTGGCCCGAAACGCTCGCCGGCGCGCCGCCGATGCTCTCGACGGAGATGGGCACGCCAGGCGCGCTGACGCGCGCGGTCGGTGGCGAAAGCGAACCACCGAGATCGTTGCAGCCACCGAGGCCGATGGCACCAATGGCTGCAACAGCAGCCAGAACAAATGAACTGCGCATGACGAACGGCCCTGTCATGCTCCACTCGCGGGAGCTTTCCATACTCTTTTAGGCCTATCGGCAGACAAGGTCCAGATCGGCCAGGTTCAGCGGCTCGGCGCCGCCTTTGCCGATCAACGAGGTGCGGCCAAGGCACATCGCCGTCTGCGAGGCAGAGTCCATCAGGATCATGTGGGCAAACATCACCATGCCTTCCGTCAGGACCCAGTCATTCGCTTCGTAAAACATCGGCCAGTCCATCCAGGACGGGGTGAATTTCGCGCCAAGCGAATAGCCACAGGCATTCAGACGGTGCTGCGACAGCCCATGTGCATCAAAAACACGGGCGTGCGCCGCGAAGACATCGCCAGCCGTGCGGCCCGGACGCAGCTGCGCCTCGCAGGCCAGCAGCGCCTCCTTTGCGGCCTGATGATAAGAGCGGTGCAAGGGCAGGGGCTCGCCAACGGGCACGGTGCGCATGATGGCTGCGTGATAGTGGCGATAGCTGCCTGCAAACTCCAGCGTAATCTGGTCATTGGCTGAGAGCTTTCGGCGCCCGGCCTTGTAGCGGCAGAGCAGGGCGTCGGCCCCTGAGCCAATGATGAACTCGTTGCCGGGATAGTCGCCACCGCCCGAGAAGATGGCGGCGTGCTGGGCTGCCAGAATGTCACCCTCGTCCGCCCCGGGCGCGATCAGGGCCAGCGCCGCTGAATCGGCTGCATCCGACAGGGCAGCTGCCTTTCGGACATGAACGATTTCCTCGGCTGACTTGGTTGCCCGCAAACGCGTCACGATCAGTGAGGCATCAATGAGGGTTCCCCACCCGGCCAAGGCTGCATCCAGCTTGCGGCCATTCGAGGCGACAAGGCCATAGGATTCATACTCGACACCAATGCGCTTGCCCTGCAGGCCAAGATCATCTGCCAGCGCCAGAAGATCGCGCACGGGGTCTGCCTCGCGACCATCCTTCCAGATGCGGATGTCTGTGAGGTTCGACGTTTGCTGCGCCTGTCGCAGATCCGCCGAGCGGGTCAGCAGCGCTGTGGTGCCATCTGCGCGCAGGACCAGACATTGGAAGAAGCAGAAGCCG
>JAYWHQ010000517.1:0-7750 GCA_043777655.1 Allobosea sp.
TTGTCGGGCTGGAGGTCGGCGCGGATGATTATCTGGCCAAGCCCTTCAATCCGCGCGAGCTGCTGGCGCGGATCAAGGCGGTGCTGCGCCGCACCGGCATGTCGGAGCCTGCTGCGGCACGCCGGGGTTTCGCCTTCGATGGCTGGCGGGCGGATGTGCTGCGCCGCGAGCTGGTCAACCCGCAAGGTGTGCTGGTCGATGTGTCGGGCGGGGAGTTCGATCTCCTGCTCGCCTTCCTGGAGAGCCCCAACCGCGTGCTCTCGCGTGACTGGCTGCTGGAGGTCGCCCGGAACCGCACCGCAGATGTGTTCGACCGTTCGATCGATGTGCTGGTCAGCCGCCTGCGCCGCAAGATCGAACAGGGCGGAGATGGCAGCGAGGTCATCAAGACAGTGCGCGGGGCCGGCTACCTGTTCATGCCGAAGGTGACGCGCGCGTGAAAACCGGCATGAAAACCGGCATGAAAACGCGCATGCAAGACTGGCTGGCCCGGTTCGGGCTCGACACGCTGACCAACCGCACCATCCTGCTGATGCTGATCGGGATCGGCGTGGTTCACATTGCCAGCCTCCACGCGTACCAGATCGCGCTTGACCGCGAAGCGACGATTGCTGCCGACGCCCGGCTTGCCGACCGGCTGCTGACCATCAAGCGCGCCGTGATGCGCGTTGTGCCAGCCGAGCGCGAGCCTGTGGCGCATGAGCTCTCCGGCGGTCCCATCGAGGCGCACTGGAGCCGGACCGAACATGCCGTCTCCGGCGGTCCGGGCTCGGCGGAATGGGAGAGCCTGCGTGCCCGGCTGCAGGAGCTGGCGCCGGAACTGACCGGCGGCCAGATCATCATCGGCGCCAACCGCAAGCTGGAGAATGACCCGCATCTGGCGCTGATCTCCTTGCAGCTGCCGGATGAAAGCTGGGTCAATGTCAGCGTCTTCTCCCGATTGACGCCGCCATCCACGAACCACGGCACGGTGCTGTCCACCAGCCTGATGGCGCTGGGTGTGATCGGCTTTGCCATCCTGCTGGTGCGCTGGATGACGCGGCCGCTGCAGACATTCGCCGCGGCGGCGCAGCGCCTGTATCGCGGCTCCGATCAGGCCCGCGTGCCGGAGGACGGGCCGCGCGAGGTGCGCGAACTCGCCATCGCCTTCAACGAGATGCAGGCGCGCATCAAGCGGTTGATCGACGACCGGACGCACGCCCTGGCAGCCGTCTCGCATGATCTCAAGACGCCGATCACCCGTCTCAGGCTGAAAACCGAAGGCCTGGGCGATGCGGCACTTGCCGCTTCGGTGCGCGCCGATCTGGCGGAGATGGAAGAGATGCTGGACCAGACGCTCGCCTATCTGCGCGGCGAGCGCATCGACGAGGACATGCGCCCGCTCGATCTTGGCGCGCTGGTGCAGACCCTTGTCGATGATGCCAGCGATGCGGGCTCAAGGATCAGCTTCAGCCCTGCGCCCCGCCTGGTGCTGGAGGGTCGCCCGCTGGCCCTGAAACGGGCCATCGGCAACCTGATCGACAACGCGCTCAAGTATGGCGGCTGCGCCCATGTCACGCTTGGTCTCGAGGCCGCGAATGCCCGGCTTGTGATCGATGATGAAGGCCCCGGCATTCCGCCTGAGCAACGCGAACTGGCCTTCGAGCCGTTTCGGCGCCTCGAGCCCTCACGCAACAGGGAAACCGGCGGCTTTGGCCTTGGCCTCACCATCGCCCGAACGATTCTGAACGGGCATGGCGGCACCATCGCGCTGGCGAACCGCGAGGCTGGCGGCCTGAGCGTGAGTGTGACCTTGCCGCTGAAAGCCGCCGCTGGATCGTGAGATCCTGGAGCATTGCGCAGGGCACAGAACCGGCCCCCTGCTTCTGTGCGCAATGCCCTGGCTGATACAATTTGTTACAAACCGGACAAACACGGCTTACGCGGATCACGCAGACCGGCTGGTGTGGGCGCTTCATGCGCCAACTCAGCATCTGCCGGGAATGTCCATGTTTGTCCGTCTTGCCTTGGTCTTGTCCATGCTCCTTGCCGCGGCCATCCCTTCGCGGCTTGCCGCACATGAGGGGCATGACCATGGCGCGCCACCGACACCGGTTTCCACCACGATCGCGCCGCGCGTCGATGCATCATCGGATGTCTTCGAACTGATCGGCGTGCTGCGCTCAGGCAAGCTGACGATCTATGTCGATCGCTTCATCACGAATGAGCCGGTCAGCGAGGCCGAGGTTGAGGTCGAGACGCCGGGCGGCGCGCTCAAGGCCATTCGTGGTGCGGATGGCACGTTCATCCTCGACGCGCCCTGGGCGAGGGCTGGCGAAAGCCATGACCTGATCTTCACCGTCACTGCCGGTGCTGACCTTGATGTGCTGACGGGCGTGCTGAAAATCCCCACTGATGCGCCTGCCAAAGTCGTTCCAGGCCCGACATCATGGCTCGTGGCCAGCGCTGTCGCCAAGGGGCTGAAGGAGCGCGTGGTGAGCCACGATCCGACCCTGCCGGTGGTGGCCATCGCGGCCTTCCTGCTGGGCCTGATGGTGTCGCGCCGCAACAAGCGCCCTGCTCCCGGACTTGCGGCACTGGCTGGCGGCCTCACCGTCGCACTTGGCTTTGCTGTTGCACCGCCCGCGAAAGCCGATGCGCCTCGGTCCAGCGTCGGCACGCTTTCATCGGTCGATCTGGCGCAGCGCTTTCCCGATGGCGCGGTGTTCGTGCCCAAGGCGACCCAGCGCATTCTCAGCGTGCGCACCCTCATGGCAAAGCCGGAAGATCACCGCCGCGCCGTGTCGCTGCCGGGCCGGGTCATCCCCGATCCGTCGGCCAGCGGCAGCGTCCAGACCTCCGTCACCGGGCGCCTGTCGCCACCGCAGGGCGGCTTCCCGCGCCTTGGCCAGCGGGTGAAGGCGGGCGATGTGCTGGCGCTGGTGCAGCCCGCGATCAGCGCCGCCGACGTCACGACACAGCAGCAGCAGGCCCGCGAGCTCGACCAGCAACTCGCGCTCGTGCAGCGGCGCCTGGAGCGCTTCCGCGCCATCCAGAACATCGTGGCCCGTTCGCAGATCGAGGATACGGAACTGGAACTGGCGGGCCTGAGGGTGCGCCGCGCCAACCTGGAGCGCGCACCGCGCGAGACCGAGCGCCTTGTCGCCCCCGTCGATGGCGTGATCGCCTCGGCGGCAGCGACACCCGGCCAGGTGGTCGAGGTCAATGCGATGATCTTCCAGATCATCAACCCGGACCGGCTCTGGGTCGAGGCGCTGACCTTCGATGCGCTGGCTGGCGCAAAGACCGGAACAGCGCGCTTGAGCGATGGCCAGTCAGTCAAACTCGACTATCAGGGCACCGGCTTTGCCGACCGCAACCAGGCCATCCCGATCCATTTTGCGGTTGAGGAAGGCACCAGGGGCCTGCGTCTCGGCACCTTGCTCACGGTCGTCGCCGAGACCGAAGAGGTGAGGAGCGGCATCGCGATCCCGCGCGCAGCCGTGGTGCGTGCCGGCAATGGCCAGCTGATTGTCTACGAGCACGCCAATGCCGAGCGCTTCGTGCCGCGCGAGGTGCGCGTCGAGCCGCTCGATGCGACGCGGGTGCTGGTGATCTCCGGGCTGGAGACGAGCCGGCGGATCGTGACCGGCGGCGCCGAACTGCTCAACCAGATCCGCTGAGGCTGCAGCGATGTTCAACTTCCTCGTCACCCAATCGCTCCGCAACCGTCTGCTGGTGCTGGCACTGGCGGGCGTGCTGATCGTCCTTGGCGCGTTCACCGTCACCAGGCTGCCGGTCGATGTCTTTCCCGATCTCAACAAGCCGACCGTCACGATCATGACGGAAGCCGAGGGGCTGGCCCCGCCCGAGGTCGAGCAGCTCATCTCGGTTCCGCTGGAAACCCAGATGAACGGGTTGCCCGGCGTGACGCGCGTCCGCTCTGTTTCCGGTGTCGGCCTCTCCATCGTCTATGTCGAGTTTGACTGGGGCACCGACATCTACCGCAACCGCCAGCAGATCGCCGAGCGGCTGACACTGGTGCGCGACCAGCTGCCGGCGAATGTGCTGCCGCAGATGGGGCCGATCAACTCGATCATGGGCCAGATCGTGCTGGCGGCGATGACGGCGCCCGACGATGTCTCAGCCATGGAGCTGCGCGAGATCGCCGATTTCGTCATCCGTCCGCGCCTGCTCACCATCCCCGGCGTGGCGCAGGTGATCCCGATCGGTGGCGAGGTGCGGCAGTATCGCGTGGCGCCCAACCCCACCGCGATGCGCGCGCTCGGCGTCACGCAGGCGCAGGTCGAGGCGGCGCTTGCGAGCTTTGGTGCCAATACCGGCGGCGGCTTCACCGATCAGTATGCCCGCGAATTCCTGATCCGGAACATCGGCCGCACCATGCGGCTGGAGGATCTCGGCTCGGTCACGGTCGCAGCGGTGAATGGCCGGCCGGTCTATCTGCGGCAGGTCGCGGAGATCGGTTTTGGTGCGCGGTTCAAGCGCGGTGAAGCCGGCTACATGGGCAAGCCCTCGGTGATCCTCTCCGTCGAGAAACAGCCGGATGTCGACACGATCACCCTGACCCGGCAGGTGGAGGCGGCACTGGCCGACATTTCCGCGACGCTGGGGCGTGGCATCAAGGTCGACAACATCCTGTTCCGGCAGGCCAGCTTCATTGAAACCTCGATCCGGAATGTCGAGACCGTGCTGATGGAGGCGGTGGTCGTGGTGGCCATCGTGCTCTTCGCCTTCCTGCTCAATGTGCGCACCACCGCGATTTCGCTGACGGCGATCCCCGTGTCGATCCTGGCCACTGCCGTGATCTTCTGGCTGATGGGCCTGTCGATCAACACGATGACGCTTGGCGGCCTCGCCATCGCCATTGGCGAGCTGGTCGACGATGCCGTGGTCGATGTCGAGAACATCTTCCGCCGCCTGCGCGAGAACCGCGAGAAGGGTCATCCGCGCTCGACATTCGATGTGGTGGTGCGCGCCAGCCAGGAGGTGCGCTCGGGCATCGTCTACGCCACCATGATCATCATCCTGGTGTTCGTGCCGCTGTTTGCGCTCACCGGCATCGAGGGCCGATTGTTCGCACCGCTTGGCAAGGCCTACATCATCTCGATCCTGATGAGCCTCATCGTCTCGATCACCCTGACGCCGGTGATGGCCTATTACATGCTGCCGGGCCTCAAGCGCCTTGACCATAACGAGGGCTGGCTGGTGAGGACGCTCAAGGCGGGCAACCGCATCCTGCTGGGCTGGAGCTTCCGCCATCCGCGCGCGCTGATGGCAGGCGCACTGGCGGGCGTCATTGCTGCAGGGGCCGCCGCAACCCAGCTTCCGCGCGCCTTCCTGCCGCCCTTCAACGAGGGCAGCTTCACCATCAACCTCCTGTTCAATCCCGGCATCTCGCTGGCCGAGAGCCACCGGGTCGGGCTGATCGCCGAGCGGCTGATCCTGCAGATTCCCGAAGTGCGGCAGGTCGGGCGGCGCACGGGCCGGGCCGAGCTGGACGAGCATGCCGAAGGCGTGCATGCGTCGGAGGTCGATGTCGACCTGAAACCGTCTGCGCGTTCAAAGGACGACATCGTCCAGGACATCCGCGCCAGGCTCGCGGTGCTGCCGGTGGCGACGAATGTCGGCCAGCCGATCTCGCACCGGCTCGACCACATGCTGTCGGGCGTGCGGGCGCAGATCGCGCTCAAGGTCTATGGCGAGGATCTCGACACCTTGCGCCGCATGGCTGCCGAGTTCCGCGAGAAGCTGGCTTCCGTGCCTGGCGTGGTCGATCTGCAGATCGAGAAACAGGTGCGCATCCCGCAGCTGGAAATCACGATCGACTATGAGCGCGCAGCGCTCTACGGCCTTCAGCCCGCCGCCATCACCGAGCAGCTCGAACGGCTGTCGAACGGGCGGGTCGTCTCGCGGCTGGTCGATGGCAACCGGCGTTTCGACGTGGTGATGCGCCTCAATGACAGCCTTCGCACCACGCAGGCCCTGGCCGACATGCTGATCGAGACGCCGCTGGGCTGGGTGCCGGTGCGCCAGCTGGCCGATGTCCGCGAAACCGATGGGCCGAACCAGATCCTGCGCGAGAACGGCAAGCGCCGCATCGTCGTGCTGGCCAACGGCGATGGCAGGGCGGACATGGTCGGCATCGTGGCCGACATCCGCCAGCAGGTTGCGCAGGGCCGCTTGCCGCAAGGCTATTTCACCAGTCTGGAAGGCACCTTCCAGGCCCAGGAGGAGGCCACCCGCACCATCGGTCTGCTCTCGGCCATCTCGCTGGCCATGGTCTTCGCCATTCTCTACAGCCGCTACCGCTCGGTGCTGTTCTCGCTCATCATCATGGGCAGCGTCCCCCTCGCCCTGATCGGTTCGGTCGCGGCTTTGTGGTGGTCAGGCCAGCCGCTCTCTGTTGCATCCATGATCGGCTTCATCACGCTGACGGGCATCGCGGCCCGCAACGGCATTCTCAAGGTCAGCCACTACATCAACCTCGCCATCCACGAAGGCATGCCGTTTGGTCCCGAACTGGTGATGCGTGGCTCGCTCGAGCGCCTGACACCGGTCTTGATGACCGCGCTCTCGGCAGGGGTGGCGCTCATTCCGCTGATGATCGACGCGGGCGCTCCGGGCAAGGAAATCCTGCATCCGGTCGCCATCACGATTTTTGGCGGGCTGGTCAGCGCCACCTTGCTCGACACGTTCCTCACGCCGGTGCTGTTCCTGCGCTATGGCGAGATGCCGCTGAAGCGGCTGATCGACAGCGTGCGCCTCGAACATGCGGCAAGCCCTGAAGCGCCATCGGGAGCGCCCGCCAGGACCCTCGAAGCTTTCTGACATCGCAAAAGGATCGTGACCATGGAACCAAGCCGCCGCCGCCTCGTTGTCAGCATTGCCGCACTCATGATGCTGCCCGTCACCGCCCTTGCGCACGAGCCGCGCAAGGGGCCGCATGGCGGTGAACTGGTCGATGCGGGCAGCTACCATATCGAGGTCGTGGGCCTGGGCGTGTCGCTGGAGGTCTATGTCAGCGATGCGTCCGACAGGCCTCTCAAGGCAAATGATTTCAAGGCGCTGGCCATCATGGTCATCGACGGAAAGACCCATCGCATTCCGCTCGAAGCCGGTGCGGATGGCACGAAACTCACGGCCACCGCGCCAGCCGCCATCACGCGGGTGCGCGGTGCCATCCAGCTGACCGACAAGGATGGCAAGACGGCCACGGGCCGTGTCAACTGACGTCAAGACTGCCAAACCGCGACACGAAAGAGGGAAGACACCATGAAACAGATGAGCATCACCTGCGCCGCAGCCCTGACTGCAGCCCTGGTCGCCACGGCTGCATTCGCGCAGCACAACCATGGCGCACAGCCGGCACCGCCCGCGCCGTCCGGCACGCAGCCGGGCATGCACGGCCAGATGCCAGGCATGCAGCAGCCAGGTATGCAGCAAGGTATGCAGCCGGGCATGCACCACGGCGGACATGGCAGCAGCCACGGTGCGCAGGCGGCTGTCCCGAGCGATCCCGCCAGCCAGGCCTTCGCTGCGGCCAATGCGAAGATGCACAAGGACATGGCGATCAGGTTCAGCGGCAATGCCGACGCCGATTTCGTGCGCGGCATGATCCCGCATCACCAGGGCGCGGTCGATGTCTCCGAAATCGTGCTGAAATTCGGCAAGGATGCCGAGGTGAAGAAGCTGGCCACGGAAATCATCGCGGCCCAGAAGACCGAGATCACCCAGATGCGCGCCTGGCTCG
>JAYWHQ010000518.1:0-2306 GCA_043777655.1 Allobosea sp.
CACGTCACCTTCAGCATCAGCCTGACGGCGACCGGCCGCGCCTTCGGGCGGGACCGCACCACCGTGCGGCACGCTTGCGCCCGCATCGAACTGGCGCGCGACAACCCGAACACCGAGTTTGCCCTCAATGCGCTGGAAGCAGGGCTTCTGCTTCAAGCTTGCCAGATCAGCAGTGAAAGGAACATGCCGTGAGCAGGACCACCGCCATCACGACTCCCGAAAGCTCAATCAGTGCTGCGGAGCAGCGCCTCCTCAGCCTCCTTGCGCAGGAGGGTTGCTTCGGGACAATGTCTTCGTTCTCGGAGATGGAGATCGGCCTGTATCGCTGTCGTGGCACGATGACGCTGGGTGCAGGCACGGCTTCACTGGCAGTCGCGCAAAAGCTGGTGACGCAAGGGTGGGCGTGCTGGCAAGGCGAAGGCACGGCTGCACGCCTGATCGCAGTGGGCTCACAGACAACAACCAGTTCGCCGGACGCCGCGGGCGCACAGCGGCGGCTGGGTCATTCCCAGGTCAGCGTTGAAGGTCGCAAGACTGAGGTCATCGTCAACATGCTGGAAAGCCCGCTCGCCTGGCTGCATCGCAGGAAGGACAGGCAGGGTCGATCTCAGATCAGCGCAACAGCTTTTGCTGCGGGTGAACGCTTCCGGGCCGATGTCACGCTGGCGCAGATGCTGCCACGCATCACTTCGAACTGGTCTGCCGCGATTGCCAGCGGGCGGCGCGGCCCGGCGGATGATCCAGCCTCGGCAAGCGAGGCTGTGCTCGCTGCCCGCCAGCGTGTGCGCAAGGCTTGCGACATTCTGGGGCCGGAATCGTCCGGGCTCGTGATGGACGTCTGCGCCTTCCTGAAACGGCTGGAACAGGTCGAGATCGAGCGCGGCTGGCCGGTGCGTTCCGCCAAGCTGGCACTGCGTCTCGCATTGGACCGATTGGCCGACCACTATGGCCTGGTTGAGCGTGTGACAGGCGCGGAGCGCCAGCGCACACGCGTCTGGCAGGCGTCGGATGCGCGCCCCAGCCAGTTGCCGCCGCTGTGAGCGCCATGCGGTTCAGGCCGACAGCCGCCGCGCATCGGCCTTGATGCGCTCGACCATGGAACGCACACCGTTCGAGCGCTGGGGCGTCAGATGGGCCGAAAGCCCCAGTTGCTCGAACACGGCACTGGCATCGGTCGCAAGAATGTCGGGTGCGCGCTTGCCGGACTAGATGGCCAGCGTCAGCGCCACGAGACCACGCACGATGTGGGCGTCGCTGTCGCCTGCAAACTGCACGCGCGTGTCCGGGCCGGGGGCGCCCTCCGTCGAGGTCAGCAGCCAGACCTGGCTGGCGCAGCCGCGCACACGGTTGTCTTCTGTGTGTGCAGCTTCAGCCATTGGCTTGAGCGTGCGGCCAAGCTCGATCAGATAACGATATCTGTCATCCCACTCTTCGAGCAGCTCGAAATTGGCGATGATCTCGTTGAGGTCCTGATCCATGTTTCCGTCAACTCTTGTGGCGCGCAATCTTGTGCGGCGCATCGCCTGGCTGTCTTGGGCGGTGATGCGCGTTGCGTCAAGAACGCGCGAACGTCCACGCAGTCGCAGCCGGTCGCACGCCTAGGGCTTGCCGTGCAGCTTTGGGTGCGTCGCTGTTTCGCCGCCCGCAGCAGCGACGGCGTGGGCCAACAGACGCGCACGCATTTCGGGATCGAGCGCCGCAAAGGCCTGTCCTGCCGATTTTGCCGTCTCCAGCGTTTTCAGAGCGCTGTCGAAACGCGCGGGGCCAGGAGGTTTTGAAACTTCAGGCCCGCGTTCATGAACCGGCGACAGATAGGCCATCGCGCCAATGATGGCGGCATAACGCAGAAACGATGTCATGTGCCGCTCCCCTGTCTGCTGCGGCCTGCGCGTCCCGGCGCAAGGCTGCATCCCGTCGTCTCCCAGAACAGCATCATGGCACAGGGATCATAAGACGCGGTGACTTTGCCAGTCAGTTTTTGAATCAAGATTGCCAGGCTTTCTTCAGCATCCGTTCACCTTGCCGCCAAACATTGCCAAATTGCCACCCCGGTTGTGTTCTGATAGATCAAGTTGTTGAATTAAATGAGAAAAACACGATTTTACCTTCACCTTATCCAACGGTTTGAAGCTTTTGCCTTAAGGCGCGCTTAAACCGCCGTCGCCAAGAGTGACAACCGATCAGAATCGGCCATCCGGTTCGGTGACGAGGGCGACGGTTTCTTGGCAGCACAACTGACCATGGCAGGTTTCAAGGCAAGGATCGCCGCGATGGTGCATCGCGATGCGCGCCATGACCCTGTGCTG
>JAYWHQ010000519.1:0-2304 GCA_043777655.1 Allobosea sp.
GGCAGCAGATAGGGCGCGATGGTCGGGATCACGCCCAGGCGGATCGGCGTCGAGAGCGGCGCCCGGCAGCTCGCGGCAAACTCGGACAGGCCATGCACATCCAGCAGGATGTTGGCTGCCCGGCGCGCCACCTCCTGGCCGACTGCAGTGAGCGCGATGCCATTGGGTCGTCTTTCGACCAGCGTGACACCAAGCTGTTGTTCCAGCGCGCCAATCTGCATCGACAGGGCAGGCTGCGTCACGGAACAATGTTCAGCGGCGCGGCCAAAATGGCCAAGGCGGGCGAGCGCATCAAAGTAGCGCAGCTGTTTTGTCGTTATCATGCTTCTGTCATAATTAATTCTGATTGAGTTTGAAAGATAACGCGATTTGACCTGATTGACAGGTCGCCCTACGTAAGCCGCAGCATGTTCACAAAAATAGGATGGTCGAGATGAGCAATGAATCCAGATGCCCGGTTGCCGGGAGCCAGCGTGGCGCCACGTCTGCAGGCACGCAGGGCAATCGCGACTGGTGGCCGAAGGCGCTCGAGCTCGACATCCTGCATCAGCACGACACCAAGCCGAACCCGCTCGGCCGCGATTTCAACTACCGCGAGACCGTGAAAACGCTCGATGTCGCGGCGCTGAAAGCCGACATGCGGGCTGTGCTGCATGACAGCCAGGAGTGGTGGCCAGCCGATTGGGGCCATTATGGCGGCCTGATGATCCGCCTCGCCTGGCATTCGGCCGGAACCTATCGTCTGGCCGATGGCCGTGGCGGCGGCGGCACCGGCAACATCCGCTTTGCCCCGCTCAACTCCTGGCCGGACAATGCCAGCCTCGACAAGGCGCGCCGCCTGCTCTGGCCGCTCAAGCGCAAATACGGCAACAAGGTCTCCTGGGCCGATCTCATCATCCTCGCCGGCACGTTGTCCTATGACGACATGGGCCTGAAGACCTTCGGCTTCTCCTTTGGCCGCGAGGACATCTGGCACCCCGAGAAGGACATCTACTGGGGCACAGAGAAGCAGTGGGTGCCGCCCTCCGACAGCCGCTATGCCGATGTCTCCAGGCCCGAGACGCTGGAAAATCCGCTGGCTGCCGTGCAGATGGGCCTGATCTACGTCAATCCGGAAGGCGTCAACGGCCAGCCTGACCCACTGAAGACCGCAGGCCAGGTGCGCGAAACTTTCGCCCGCATGGCGATGAATGACGAGGAAACCGCGGCGCTGACCGCAGGCGGCCACACTGTCGGCAAGGCCCATGGCAATGGCACGGCCGATGTGCTTGGGCCTGAGCCGGAAGGTGCCAGCATCGAGGCCATGGGCCTTGGCTGGGCCAACCCCAAGCAGAATGGCAAGGCCAGCGAGGCCATGACGTCCGGCATCGAGGGCGCCTGGACCACCAACCCGACCGTGTTCGACATGGGCTATTTCGAGCTGCTCTTCGGCTATGAGTGGGCGCTGGCCCGCAGCCCCGCAGGTGCGCAGCAATGGCAGCCGGTCGGCATCAAGCCTGAGGACATGCCGGTCGATGCGACCGATCCTTCTGTCCGCCGCATGCCGATCATGACCGATGCCGACATGGCCATGAAGATGGACCCGGCCTATCGCGCCATCTGCGAGAAGTTCATGGCCGACCCGGCCTATTTCAAGGACACCTTCGCCCGCGCCTGGTTCAAGCTCACCCATCGCGACATGGGCCCGCGCGTGCGCTACATCGGCCCCGACGCGCCGACCGAGGACCTGATCTGGCAGGACCCGGTCCCCGCCGGTTCCACCAGCTATGACATCGGCGCGGTGAAGGCGAAGATCGCCGCCAGCGGCCTGTCGAGCGCTGATCTGGTGGCCACCGCCTGGGACAGTGCCCGCACCTTCCGGGGTTCGGACATGCGCGGCGGTGCCAATGGCGCGCGCATCCGTCTGGCTCCGCAGAAGGACTGGGAAGGCAACGAGCCCGCCCGCCTCGCCCGTGTGCTGGCCGTGCTTGAGCCGATTGCCAGGCAGTTCGGTGCAAGCGTCGCTGATGTCATCGTGCTGGGCGGCAATGTCGGCGTTGAGCAGGCGGCGAAACTGGCTGGCTTCCCGGTCGAAGTGCCGTTCACGGCGGGCCGTGGCGATGCCATACCAGAGCAGACGGATGCCGCCTCTTTCAGCGTGCTGGAGCCGATCCATGATGGCTTCCGCAACTGGGTGAAGGCGGACTACGCCGTGATGCCCGAAGAGCTGCTGCTCGACCGGGCACAGCTGATGACGCTGACGGGCCCGGAAATGACGGTGCTGGTCGGCGGGTTGCGCGCCATCGGCGCCAACCATGGCAGCAC